>JABAAI010000009.1 GCA_014238825.1 Leptospirales bacterium | reverse complement strand
GGTGATCAAGCTCAGGCAATTCAAAACTTAGTTGAAGCTTATAACAAAGGCTCTCAGAAAATGTGCTTATTGGGAGTGACTGGCTCAGGTAAGACTTATACGATGGCATCTTTTCTTGCGAGAGTTCATCGGCCAACCTTAGTGCTAACTCACAACAAGACATTAGCAGCTCAGCTGTACCGTGAGTTTAGAGATTTTTTTCCTCACAATGCCGTGGAATATTTTGTTTCTTATTATAATTATTATCAACCAGAAGCATACGTACCTACAAGTGATACCTTTATCGCAAAGGATGCCTCTGTTAATGAGGAAATAGAGCGTTTACGTTTACGCACAACATCAGCCCTTCTAGAGCGTAATGATGTTGTAATTATAGCTTCTATTTCTTGTATCTATGGCCTAGGTTCACCTGAGGAATACCGGCAAAGTTTGATCATATTAGATAAAGGGATTGAATTAGAACGTAATGATTTAATACGACATTTGCTACATATTCAATACCAACGTAATGATATCGAAATCTCCCAAGGGACTTTTCGCGTTAGAGGAGATACCTTAGAAGTTTTCCCTGGCTATAGAGAAGAGGGGATACGCATTGAGTGGTTTGGTGATCAAATCGATAGGATCTCTTTAATTCATCCCGTTAGTGCTAAGATATTGCAAGTAATGGATCGAATTGCTATTTATCCTGCTCGTCATTTTATTACATCACCACCACGCCTTAAAGAAGCTATTTTAAATATTAAAGCAGAACTTGCCGCTAGGATTAATTATTTTGAAACTAAAAAGAAGCCACTAGAAGCGGAGCGAATTGCGATGAGGACGCGCTATGATATTGAGATGCTTGAGGAGATGGGATACTGCAATGGGATTGAAAATTACTCTCGACACTTGACAGGGCGTTCTGAGGGAGAACCACCAGCCTGTCTTTTAGATTATTTTAATGACGAATTTCTTGTTATTATTGATGAGAGTCATGCTTCTGTTCCTCAAATTCGTGGTATGTACGAGGGTGATAGATCTCGTAAGATGACGCTTGTAGAACATGGTTTTAGGTTACCATCGGCATTGGATAATAGACCACTCAACTTTAAAGAGTTTGAAAAGATGGCATCGCGGGTGATTTATATTTCAGCAACACCAGGTGATTATGAAATAGAGCAGTCTCAAGATATTGTAGAGCAGATAATTAGACCAACTGGCCTTGTGGATCCTATCATAGAAGTGCGTCCCACAAAGAACCAAATAGAAGACATTCTTCGGGAAATAAAAAAACGTACAATGGCAGATGAGCGGACTTTGATTACAACGCTCACAAAAAAAATGGCCGAAGATCTAGCTGATTACTTGGGAGAAATTGATGTCAAGGTTGCTTATCTCCATTCTGAAATCCAAACAATTGATAGACTAGAAATAATACGAGATCTACGCGTAGGGACTTATGATGTTCTGGTCGGGGTAAACTTATTACGGGAGGGACTGGATTTGCCAGAGGTTTCTCTTGTCGTGATTTTGGATGCTGATAAGGAAGGCTTCTTGCGTAATGCACGATCCTTGATTCAGACTGTTGGTCGGGCAGCTCGCAATGTCAATAGCTTTGCTCTTTTTTATGCTGATAAGATAACCCAATCTATGCAAAATGCTATCACGGAAACAGATCGACGGCGTAAGTTACAGTTAGCACATAATAAAAAGCATAATATAAATCCTCAAACAATTTCTAAGGAAGTTAAAGATTTTATAAATCGTGATATTGATAATTCTAAGGCAGAAGATGCTTTGCAAGAATTGAAAGATAAGGTTTATATACCACAATCAGCATCCAAAAAAGACAAATTAGACTTACTAAAGAAAGCTATGTTGCAGGCTGCTACTGATTTAGATTTTGAATTGGCAGCAATGATTCGTGATAAAAGGGAAGCATTAATAATAGGAAATAATGCGCCACCAAGAGCTAAGGGCAAGCTAGTCTATCTAAATAGTGCGAAGAAAAACAAGTGAGCTAAGAAGAAAAAGAGGATGTCTTCAATATTAAAAAAACTAAGCCTAGTTCTTGCTCTTTTTTATTTGAATAATTGTTTTCTAATCCAAAGAGGGAGTAAGCATTTTGAAACATTAATATTTACTTTGCTAGGTATTGGTATCCTTTATCTCTCAATTCGCTTTTTTATGTGGCTACTCTTTAGTAAGATACAAAAGCCTCACTTGCGTTTTATTCTAGCCTTTGTGATTAGTATTTTTATCCTGCTCGCCTAGTCTGGAGTAGAGCAGTGTTAGGCTCTATCTTTAATACTAACTAGACTAACACTCTTCGATAGTGATAGCCATCACTTGTACGTACAGCCCAAGCTAAGACCTTGTGTTCTTTGTCTTCTATAAAAAAATTTTGGTAAAGTTGTTTTGGTATTTCTCCTCTTAGTAATTTGAGAGGCACGAAGGCCCCACGCATAATTTTTGCTTTAAGTTCTGCTGAATTAATTGATAGGCAGGGCCACGAAGGAAGTAATTTTTGCACTGAGATTAAACTTGCATTAGTATCATCAGCCTGCCAAGAATTGCTATCAAGTTTATGGGGTCCAACACTTGTGCGAGATAGTGCCCCCAAGTGAACAGGGACCCCTAAGCTTTCTCCTAAATCTCTAGCTAATGATCTAACATAAGTGCCGCCACTAACTCTCAAAAATACTTTTATACAACTTTGTTCTGCTACATACTCTACAATATTACTTTCATAAATTTTCATAGCTCGAGGGGCAGGTTGGATAATTTCACCACTTCGGGCATAATCTGAGAAACGTTTGCCGTGATGCTTTAAAGCAGAATATACTGGTGGATATTGTTCATTTAAATTTACCCAATCCTCAATATTTTCTATGGCCTTAGTTTTATTCTTTTTGAGGAATCTTATTGCTTTTTCTATACTGATTTCTGATGTAACCTGTCCCTCTCTGTCATGTGTATCAGTGGACTTCCCAAAATAAAAATCAGCTTCATAACTTTTTTCTGCTTCTAAAAAGAATTGAGATAAGCCAGTGGCTCGACCCACTAATAAAATCATTAATCCGCTAGCAGCTCGATCTAAGATACCTGTGTGACCTATTTTCTTTATTTTCAACTGACGTCGTAAAATACTTACAGGAACAGTCGAAGACATTGAAGGTGGTTTATTTGTTAGTACTGCTCCACAAAGAGCTGGAATAAAAGCTTCTTTTTGTTTTTGATTAGGACTAGGCACGACTAGGGTTATAACTTTTGTTTTTTATTGTCATGAAGATTTTGAAGATCATTAAGCTTATTAATGTTCTCATTATCATTAAGAATGTCAAGATTTTCAACAATACATAGTGTTAGGCGAGGAGTATAACGCAATCTAAGATTGCGACCAATTGTTGATTGAAAATAATTCAAATTGGCTAGGATTGCTTTATAGCATTGATGCTTACTATCCTCTGTGCCAAAAAAAGATAGATGTACCTTGGCAGAGCTAAAGTCTTTTCTAAGTTCTATTGCTTGTACCGTGACGAACTCTATGCGATCATCTTTATTTTGTTGGCGGATGATAAGCTGTGCTAATTCACGTAAAATTGAAGTCTCTAGTTTTTTTTTACGAATTGGATTCATAAGTTATATATGTTAGGCTTGCTTTGGTAGTACCCTAGAACTATAGAGCGTTTGTTTAAGCACGTAATAATTTTAAAGTTTGCGGGCGACTTCTTTTATATGAAAATTTTCTAATTGATCTTTTTCTTTTAGGTCGTTGAAATTTTCAAAGGCAATACCACATTCAAAGCCTTCCTTTACTTCAGTTACGTCTTCTTTTAGTCTACGTAAACTTTTAATGTTACCAGTATAAATAACAATTCCATCACGAATTACTCGCATAGTATTATTGCGATTAATATTTCCAGAAATCACCATGCAACCTGCAATGTTACCAAATTTAGATATTTTGAAAACTTGACGTACCTCAAGAGTACCAGTAATCTCCTCAATCCTTTCTGGTTCTAGGAGACCCTCCATCGATTGTTTAATATCGTCTATTATATTATAAATAACATTGTAGTACTTTATATCTACCCCAGATCGCTCAGCTAAATCACTAACTCGCTGTGTTGCTCTGACTTGAAAACCAATTATTATAGAGTGAGATGCCAAGCCCAGATTTACATCGGATTCTGAAATTGCTCCCGTCGCACCGTGTACTACCCTTACCTTTACGTCTTTTGTAGAGAGTCTTTGGATGCCATCTTGAATGGCTTCGACAGTTCCTTGTACATCAGTCTTAATAATCACCTTTAGCTCTTTATGAGTTTTTACCCATGATCCCAAATCATCTAAGCTGGGTTGGCCGGCTTCAGTAACAGAATTAATTTGCTTGTAATGTTGTCGCTTGCTTGCTACTTCTCGTCCATACTTCTCATTTTCTACTACTTGAAATGGATCGCCAGTTTCTGGAATACTATCGATACCAGTAATTTTTACAGGTGTTGATGGTAGTGCTGTTTTTATAGATTTTCCAATATCATTGTAAATAGCTCTAATGCGACCGGAGCAGGAGCCAACTACAAAAATATCGCCTTCATTGAGGGTACCATTATTGAGTAAGATAGTCGCCATTGATCCTTTCCCGAGGTCAACATTGGCTTCCAGTACATAGCCGGTTGCCCGCATTTTTGGGTTGGCTTTCAAATTCAGCATTTCTGCTTGTAGTAAGATTGCTTTTAGTAACTCATCTATCCCTTTATTTTCTTTGGCTGAAATAGGGCAGTAAACTGTATCGCCTCCCCAGTCTTCTGCTGCTAAACCATGCTCGCTGAGTGCCTTCTTTACATTTTCTAAATTAGCATCAGGTAAATCAATTTTATTGACAGCTACAATAATTGGCACCTTGGCTTCTCTGGCATGGGCAATAGCCTCAATTGTCTGTTGCTTTACACCATCATCAGCAGCTACAACCAAGATAACAATATCAGTCACAGAAGCACCACGAACTCGCATAGCAGAGAACGCTTCATGACCGGGAGTATCGAGGAAAGTTATTTTATTACCGTTTGTGTCGACTTGATAGGCTCCAATATGCTGGGTGATGGCGCCCGCTTCTGTATCGATAACCTTAGAAGTACGAATTGTATCTAAAAGCATAGTTTTACCGTGATCTACATGACCCATAATTGTAACGATTGGAGGACGCTCTATTTCTTCTTCTACCAGACGATTTTCCTCTTTGATTAGGGTATCATCATAGAGAGAAACTACCTTCACTTCGCAATTGTAATCTGCAGCTAAGAGAGTTACTGTTTCTGCATCAATACTCTTATTAATGGTTACCATTTCGCCCATACGCATGAGGCGACCTATAATCTCATTGGGTCGGAGATTCATTTTCTTAGCCAAATTTCCGATCTGAATGCTTTCCATAATCTCAATTTTTGAAGGTATTGCTGATTGCTTGGGGGCAAGTGAAGCGTTGCTTTCGTTAGTCTCTAATTCATCATTTACGCTATCTTGGCTTAAGCTATCTTTTAACTGGTTTCTATCTTTTCGACTATGACCACTTGTACGCATTGTTCGCTCTCGAGCTTGTGCTGCAGTCGGAGGTGCGGTTTGCATAATCAGATTACTAGAATTGTTTTGGATTTTAGTATTATTTGTTAGATAGGAATTCTTAGAAGACTTTCTGTTAATGCCAGAATGAATTTTGCTTGAATTCGTTCTAGAACCACTTTTTGAAACACCAAAGTGTTCTGATATATCTCGTTTTTGGGAAACTTTATTTTTAATGACAATTCTAGTTTTACTAGAGGATGCCGTATTTCTGGATGAATGAGGTTTGGAAGAAGGCGCTTTTGGGGACTTTTTTATATTTTTTGGTGTTATCATCGTATTTTTTTCCTCTAAATCTAAGAATATGCAAAAAGATCCAAAAAGCTAGGGAAAAAACTGCAATAAAAATTGCAAATATTTTTCCAAGCAAAAAGGCTAACTGCATTTTGTCAAAGCAATCATTACACTTCTTCAAATTCAACTGTTTCTGAGAGGATCTTGCGAATCTGCTTAGCAGTTGCTCGTCCCAATCCAGAAATATCTACCAATTGTTCCTCCGAAAACTCAACCAGTTCTTCTACATTTTTAATACCATTATTTTCTAAAAGGCTAGCGATGCGCGGAGTGATTCCATCCAAGGCAGAAAGGGGAGTGCTATCACTATCTGCTTCTTGCTTATCATCTTGCTCGTTTTGAAAAATTGCCTCGCGACGTGCCTTTGCTTCTGGCGAAGACATTTCCTCATTGAATTGAGCCTGGGATTTAACAATGATATTATAAGCAGTAAGTTGACACGCTAGGCGTACATTGTGACCGGCATTGCCAATGGCAACGCTATAAGAGTTATCAGAAACCACGACAAATGCCTCTTGCGTCGCTGTATCAATTCTAACTTCGATTACTTCAGCAGGAGAAATCGCATTGGCTATTAATTCCTGTGGACTTTGGGCTAAGTTGACAATATCGATTCTCTCGTTTCCCAGTTCACGGACGATAGATTGAATTCGAACTCCTTTTACTCCTACGCATGCACCAACAGGATCTATATCTTGACGTGTAGAGCGAACCAGTAATTTTGTTCTTTGACCAGCCTGACGAACTATATTGACGATCTCGACTGTACCTTCATATATTTCAGGTATTTCTATCTCAAATAGCTTTTTTACAAATTCGGGTGATGAACGCGAAAGAAGGATGAAGGGGCCTGGTTCACGAGTTTTTTCTCGCCTTAGCTCCACAGATTTTATAATGGTCTTTACTCTATCGCCTGGTCGAAAGCGTTCGCCTGGAATTTGTTCGCGACGTGGGAGCACACCTTCAGTGCGTCCAATATCGACATAGACGACTTCTCTATCACGCCAGCGTAGGAAATAGCCATTTATTAATTCACCTCGTTTATCCTTGAATTCACTAAAAATAAGTTCACTTTCTAGGTTACGTAGACTTTGTAACAATACATGGCGGATATTTGTAGCCAGCGAGCGTGACGTCTCAAGCGGATTATAGCGTTCTTCTATAACGTCACCTAGTTTAGCGTCTGTTTTTTGTTTTTGGGCCTCTGCTAAAGCAATTTGACCATCAGAGCTACTAGATTTCTCAGCGACCTTGCGCTTATGAATTATAATTACTTCTTGTTTCTCGGTATTAATATCAACATCTAGATTAGCATGAAGTCCGTACTCTTTCTGATAGGATAAAAGAAAGCTGTCTCTTAGGATATTCATTACCTTCTCCTGACTCAATTTCTTCTCTGTAGAAATTTCCTGAACGAACTTAAAAAAATCTTTTGAAACGCCTGCTTTTTTTCTTTTTGTTGCTACCATAACTTAATACAACGATATTCTAATTGTATAGTATTATTGTCAAGAAATAATATAGCTTATTAGCAATCTTTTTTGATAATACTAATTTTTATCTTGACAGGATTATTATAGTCGATGGATTCTAAAAGAGTTAAGATGAAATATAAACAGATAAAATCCTGGTTTGAAATTAGTCACAGCTTGCTTTTAGAGCCTCAGCAGCTTTTTTCAGGCTCTTACACCTTTGAGCAACTAAAGTTAGCGAGTTGGATGAACCTAGGCCTTGCTAGTTTGAGCTGGGTTAGTGGGCTGTACATTCTACGGACAGACTATCACATTAGCTTTTTGCTATATCTGCCCATTGTGAGTATTATCCATTTCTATGTTTATCGCTTCTTTATTGGTATAATTAGCGCTCACATCGATTCTATTATCAAAAAAGAAGAGCTAATAAATAATAGTAAGCTAGAAATTAAAAATAATCAAAACGATAAAATCGCTAAGACTAATCGAGAGAAACTGGAGTTATGGGGATCCTTGAGTACATTACCATGGTTGTTTTTTAGTTTATTTTCAATTTTTGCTCACTCTACGACACCTTTCTCGTCTCAATGGCTTGTAGTCTTGAGCTTGATTTGCCTAAGTTTTTGGTCTACCGCTATCTTTATTTTAGGAATTCAAACTTTATATAATATGAGTTTCTACAAGCTATTTTTTGTGATATTTCGTTCTTATGCTATGATAGCAATTATCCCAGCGACAGCCTTTTTTCTCTTTACGATAGCCTTTTATACGGCATCTTCTAGTTAAAGACAGACTTAAGCTCCTAATTTAAGGCTTGGGCTAGCTAGCTTAGCAGAAGAGCTGAGCTTATCATTTTCTTTGAAAGTTTCTTTAAAGTATTCCTGAGTGAAAGATATTATTTTAGCTAAATAGCTATCAAGCTGTTCTAGTTTTTCTGTTAATTCATACTCTAAAATATCACCAAGAGCAACGATATCTCCTTTTTCTAAGGCCTCAGAAACATTTTTCAAAATACTTATTAACTCCTGAGCAATATCATAAAAATTGCGTGAATTAATTGCTAAGTTGGTGATTTTACTTTCGCCTTCTTTTTGTGAGCAATAATCAATAGCATAGATAGCCATAATACAAAAATCAAACTTTGCAGTGACTTTTTCTAGGTTTTCTAAGGCCTCTGCATCATTTCCCTTTTGAAAAGAGATATTAATATCGATTAGCTCCTGTTTTAGCTTAGGGGTATTTTCTCTAAATTTTTTGAGAATATCGATCAGCTCCGCTGGTTCGGCACCTATACTTCTAATTTGCAGTTCTAGTTTATTTATAAAGGTCTTTAGGGAGCGGAGGCTTTCTAAAAATGCTTCAATTTCAAGGCGTCCATGTTCATTTTTAAACACTTCTAATTTTTTTTCGAGTTGCTCCAAAAACATAGAATTATTTGAATTAGGGGAGTGCTTCTCGATTGCTTGACCCATAATTATATTTTCTAAATCACCCAATGAGGTTTTCATTATAGAAGAAAATGAGTTGAGAATATCCCGGCACCATTTTAATCCTTCTTTGATATGTTGCATCTCATCTTTACTCAAGCTTTCCTTTTCAAATAGCGTACTACCCACTTGATCTACATAGGCATCCAGTTCTTCGATGCAATTAAGTAGCATATCAATTCTATCACCGACATAAAAATCTACTCGATTTGTATCTTCTATTTTAATATTTTTAAATTCTTTTTGGGATAATTCCTTTTTGTCAATTTGGGTGTTTAGGATATACTTCTGGGCTTGGGCGACCCATTCGCTCATTGACTTATAGACCTCGCCTATATTTTTTTCTCCATCTAATTTGATATCAAGCTTTTGATCGTTCATAAATACATTCATAAAATTATACCTCATACGCAATGTCGGAATTTTTTAAAATGAGATAAGCAAATAATTTATAGATATTTCAAATTTTGTTTACTATTTCAATTAGTCTCATACTTAGATAAACATAAAAAATATCTTAGAAAAATATCTTAGAAAGAAATCTTAGTAAGTATGCAAATTATTACGTTTACTCATCAAGACTATTTATCAAGACTATTTATCGAGACTACTTATCGAGACTACTTATCAAGACTATTTATCGAATTCGTCTTCTTCTAGCTCTGGCTTGTCTTTTTTTCTTTTTACTTTTCTTTATCAGAGCAATTAGAGCTGAGGCGTCTTCTTTAGTGTCTATGGTTTTGCCTCCTTCTTTGAGGGCTTTTGCCCTTAGCTTTGAGACAGCTTTTGCTTTTACTGATTTGGTACATTTGTTTTTTTCTTCAATCCAGTGGAGTGTATTGCCAATTAAAACAATGCTTCCAGATATAATAGTGCTAACGACTATTACTCCAACAAAAATGATAAGTAATGCTTCAAGGGCCTTGCCAAAATCACCACCGCCACCACCGCGAACATGCAGCTGCAGGTTAGGACTAGAGGAGTATCTTCTATTTTTTTTTTTTTTTTCTTTTGGACTAGGTTTTACTTTAGCTTTAGAACCACTCTGATGCAACCATCCTAGGGATAATTTTTTAGTATATAATTTACATTTTGCTTCTTGATGTACGCTAACTTTAGGAACAACAACACAAGCACTAAAGCTAGTGATTAATAATAAGGCAATTAGTCTTTTCATATGTTTTAGTTTAAGTTTTAGTTTAAGAATAATGCTAAAGCTATTATTTTGTATAAGACACATGTATAAAGGAGCACTCATCATTCATAATCAGGACAAGCCGTAAAAGATAGGATGCCACATAGGAGAGCAAGTCCTATGGCATAGCGTTCTAGTGCTTTGTAAATGCTTGATTTAATTATAATTTAATTTAGATATGTTTTGTCCACTCTTTTTCATTTTGAATTCTTTTTTTATAACAGATTATCATACTAAATTAGCAAATGCTATAGTAAATGATTGTAGTAGAATATTTGTGTAAAGTTTTTCATTAAAATTTATTCAAAGTATCCTAAAATGTAAAGATACAAGTGTTTTCTTAGAAATAAAAAAAATATTGACAATTAAAGCTAGAGAAAATAGACTGACATTGTTATATATTTTATTTGAAAAGAGGGGAGCAAAAGATGCATAATTTTCAGAGGTCTTTTTATTTAACTTTAATCTCTTTATTTATTATAGGGAGTTTATTGCTTCCTCAGTTTTCTTGTAAGTGGTTAAGTTCTCTTAGTGGAGGGGGTGATAAAAAAATGGCAACTATACAAACAGAATTTGGTGTTATAAAAATACGGTTTTTCCCTGATAGCGCTCCTAAGCATGTGGAGAGCTTTCTTAAATTAGCTGAGAGTGGCTTTTATAATGGTACTACATTTCACCGTGTTATTCCTCGCTTTATGATCCAAGGTGGTGACCCACTGACTAAGGATAATACTAAGCGTGAGTTGCACGGAACTGGTGGTCCAAACTATGCTATCCCGGCTGAGTTTTCTGAGCGTAATCATGTCCGAGGCATTTTATCAGCGGCTAGATCTGCCGACCCTAATAGTGCTGGCTCGCAATTCTTTATAATGGTTGCTGCGTCACCGTCTTTGGATGGAGAGTATTCTATCTTTGGTGAAGTGACCGAGGGGATGGACATAGTCGATAAAATTATCGCTGTGAAGACAGATGCTAAGGATAACCCACTTAAGCCTATTCCCATGCATATTGAAGTTCAAAAACTAAAATCAAAAGCTGAAAATTGAGAAAAGCTTTTTTATAAATATATCCATAATCTTCTTTAAGCATCATAGGTGTACACACACACATTATAGCTATTTTAAGTTTTTTAAGGCTTAGTTTTAATCTGAGAGGTGAATAAGGCGAATATCGTTAAAGGCATTGATGATTTCTTTGTTATGGAAGTATTCTTGGGTATGCTCGAGAGGAGAAAATGACGATTTTATAAACTTAAAAATCGTCTCTGCATAGATTCCATCATAGAGGTAGATGCGATGAAAATCTTCCTGTAATTCTGTCCGTACAACCAGATGCTGGCTTAGATAGCCTGGGTCAAGCTCTATGGACGGTGGACCTTCCTTGGCATATTTGCTTTCGAGTGTCATTGTCTGCTTACGAAACCTGACTATTTCTTCGCGTTTTATTAGTGTTTTGAGGCTAAGCAAGCGAATATGATTGAAATATAGATTGTAGTTAGAGCGCCAAGTTTTTGCTGAAAAGTTTTCTGTCTCGTATTCTATAGGACCGAATTTAGCAATTAAATCTTTGCGGAGTGATAAAAGGCTAGTCATATCATTGAAGGCGATTAGTATATAGCTTCGCACTTGCGGTGGTGTGCTAATAGGATGTTTCCAAGACGTAGGCATATATATTGACTAGTTTAAGATAAAAATAATTTTGCAACAATTAAAATTTTATTAGTAAAGTAAATTATAATTTAGAATAAAATTTTTATTGGCATCGTTTTATTAGCATTGTACATTAAAAAGAGGCTAAGCCTGTATTCTTATTTTTGACTTGTCAAAAAAAGCTAAAACTATTTAATATGGATAATAGTATGAGTATAGTTCGTAGCACTGGTTTTTCTTTTATTTTAATTTTTGGTTTACTTTTTGTTATTTCTGCCTCTAGCCCAAGCGTCTATGGGCAACAAAAAGTAAGTTTTCGAGAGCATGAGTTTGGATTTTCCCTAGATGTTTTTGCGACTGGACCGGGTTCTGAGCTAGGAGATATTCTTAAACACAGCCTTGGCTTTGGATTTTTCTATCGTACCGAATGGACGGAGAGTATAAAAAGCGAAGTTGGCATTTCTTGCACCTCTCTAGAGAGTAATCTGAGTCAAGAACTTTTATTTATACCAGTACATCTAAGTATGATCTATAAACTACCCTTAGAAAGTCGCTTGCAATTTAATCTAAAGGGTGGGCTTGGTTCCAGTTATTTTGAAGTAGAGCCAGCAAATGTAAGTGGTTGGGATCCGTTTTTATTGCTGGGCTTTGAGGTTTCTATTTTAGCCGCTCAATCTCTACGGATAGGGATGCATTTTGATTACTTTTATATTTATGAGCAACATTTAGACGCACCTAGAGACGTGAGGGAAGCACCCGAAGTGCCAGCTCATGTTGATGATCGTTTTAAGGGAGGAGAAAGCTTTGCCGTGACTAATAGTGAGTTTATTCGCCTCGGTATTTTATTTGGGTTTAGGTTTTAAGAGTTATTAATTATGAAGTTTTATAGAGCCATCTTTTTTCTCCTTACTATTTTTATAATACAAGGTCAAGCCAAGTGCATGGGTAGCAATGGTGAGGTTATCCTTTCTTATTTATATAATAATAGACTAAGCGTTCTTTTGAAGGGGACATACGCGACAAATAATCCCTTAGATTGGAGTGACATTAATGGAAATAAGATTTGGAGAGATAGCGATGATACTAGCTATACAGATAGTGAGTGCTCTATTAGTGAAACTTGTGTTCCTAGTTATGATAACTTAGGCATCTATATTGACTTTGGTGGAGTACGCATCTCTTCTAGTAATTCTTCCTTGTCTGGTATTTCTGATGCCGATGATTTTTGGACACACCTTTCTACAGAGCGCCAAGTTTATTGTAGTGAGTATTCTACTATAAATCAAGATTTTGATAGCTGTCGTTTAAATAGTGGTTTGGGTAAGTATGAACAATTAATGAACGGGGAGGGTGCTCTTTATCCTACTTATGATATACCCGATGGAAGCTATCTACATACTGGCGTATATGTGCGAGCTTTGGTGACTTCGTGGGCAAGAGTAAGCGGCGCGCTTGCTTCTACTAATGTTGATAATATAACTCGAAGTGGTGCTAATATTGTTAATCTTGTTAGTGTACCCTCATTAACTACAGATGCTAATATGCCTCCAGAGTGGTTTCCAATGCATTATCGTGTTGCTACTGGGCAGCAACTTATTCAGAGAAGTAACTACTATCCAGCTGTCCTAGAAATTCGCTTTAACATAAAGGAAAATTTGATGCTTCATAGTTATACTTCGTCAACAGACTCTTCTGTAAGAGATGTCGTTGCTTTTAGTGATTGGAGGGTTAATCACGATCACGATGGCTATGTAAATGATACGGCGGAAGATAAAACCAATAATACTAGTCTTTTGGGAGGGAATGTGCTAAGTCGCTCGCGCATTTTCTATCCCCACCTTGTTTCGAATATTAAAGTTGCTAATTCAAGTGTAGATACCACTAAGCAAGCTTATTATGCTATTTATGGTGCAAGTGAAGAGCAAGATGCTGACTCAGCGGACATGACTTTGAATAGAAGAAATAATCTACCTTATGTGGCTACTCCTGCACGTCCTACGAGTACCGACAGTGAACATAACTTACTCAAACATATTATGCCAGGTGAATACGTCTTAGAATGTAGGCTAGATGATAATGAAGATGGTTATCCTGAGAAGTTTATGCGTATGACAAATATTACTATTTCTGAAAGTGCTACGCCAGCCGTTATTGATGCAACATTAGCTTGTCCTTAACTTAGTTACTAAGATAGAAACAGAGTGGGAGTTAATTTTACTTGTCTCCAAAATCAAAAAATACAGAAGATAGAGATATTGAACTATATATAAAAGATCTGTCAGCAAAGATTTTTAAACTACAAGAGCTTTACTATATTAAAAATAATCCAGCTGTTTCGGATCGAAAATTTGATGAGCTACTAAAAGAACTTTGTGAATTAGAGGCAAAGCATCCTCATCTCATCCGCCCAGATTCGCCAAGCCATCTGCTTGGCTCTGATATGAGCAATGACTTTGCTAAGATAAAGCATCGCTTTCCTGTTCTCTCTTTAGAGAATACTTATAACTTAGCAGAATTAATGGATTGGGTGTGGCGACTTCTTGCTAATCTAAAAAAAGAAGATTTGGATTTTGATAGCGCTAGTCTTTACTTTCAAGTACAGTGGAAAATAGATGGTACGACACTTGTTCTTTATTATCAGAAAGGAGTTTTAAAAGAGGCGATTACTAGAGGGACTGGTTTTGTTGGTAATGATGTGACTGAAAATGCCTTAACAATACGGAGTATTCCTAAGCAACTCAAGGAGCCACAAAGCTTGCTAGTACGCGGAGAGGTTTATATGTTGTATCAGGATTTCACGGACTTTAACGAGGCTTTTGGAATGATTTATGCTAATCCACGTAATCTTGCGGCAGGCTCTCTGAAACACAAAAAATCAAATGAGGTTGCGAAGCGTCCCCTGCGTTGGTTGGGCTTCGATGCTAGTTTCGATGCTATACTCGATGATACTCTTGATGAAAATATTCAGCAAAATAATAGTGATCAAGAGACACTTAAGCTAATACATAAATTGGGCCTTCCGATAGATCAAGCAGCTCTCTGTGTTCCTTTGAAAAACTTAGAAAAAACAATAAGAAAATTTGAAAACAAAAGAAATAAGCTAGGCTTCCCGGTGGATGGTCTTGTAATAAAGTTAGATGATGTGAGCTTGAGAAAATTGATTGGCGTAAGAGCCAAGGCCCCTCGGTGGGCTGTGGCCTATAAGTTTGAAGCAGAAGAAGCGATAACTAAAGTCAAGGCAATAGAAACTTATGTTGGTCGTACTGGTCGTGTTACCCCGCGAGCAGTTCTTGAACCGGTTCAATTATCAGGTTCTACTGTAAGCTATGCTACATTACACAACGCAAACTATATAGAAAAATTAGACCTTCGTATTGACTCAGAGGTTAAAATTAGTAAACGAGGCGAGATTATTCCAGCCATTGAGGAAGTCGTTCTGAGGAGTGATAATGAGCCTTTTCTTTTTCCCCGCACTTGCCCTAGCTGTCAGACAAAGCTTATTCGAGAAGGAGAGATGGTCGATTGGTTTTGCGTAAATGAAGCTTGTCAGGGGCGATTTATTAGTAGTCTTGTTTTCTTTTGCGGACGCAAGCAAATGGACATCGACGGTATGGGAGAAAAGGTTTGTCGCCTTTTATTTGAAAATGGTTTTGTGAAATCAATCCCTGATATTTATAAGCTTGGGAGTCATAAAGAAAAGTTGGAGCAATTGGAGGGCTTTGGTCCTCGTTCTGTGGCGGTAATCTTAAGAGGTATCGAAAAATCTAAAGAGCAAGATTTCCAGACTTTGCTTGTTAGCTTGGGGCTAAGAGAAATAGGACCCAGAGTAGCTGAGCTTCTAATAGATGCCGGTTATGATGATTATTATAAAATTGAGAAACTTATCGCTAAGGAAAACATAGAGCAGAAAATTATAACTCTAAAAGATGCTAAGCCAAGTCAAGCCAATAAGTTGGCTAAGGAATACTTTCCAGAGCTTAGTGAGATTCATGGCATAGGTTGGCAAATAATCTTAGCTATCTCAACTCAAGTTACTAATCCAAAAACACAGAGTCTTTTTCGAGAATTAGGAGAGCTTGGCTTAAATCTTAAACAAGACTCAGATAGAGGTCAAGCAGAGCAAATCCCCGCTATTTTTAAAAATCAAATTTGGTGTATTACTGGTACTTTTGAAAATTTTAGACCTCGGGAATTAGCATTAAAAGAAATAAAAAAGCGTGGTGGTAAAATAAACTCTCAAATTAGCACAAAGACTAGTCACCTGCTTTTGGGTTCTAATGGTGGAACTAAGCAAATAAAAGCAGAGGAGCTGGGTCTAAAGATTATAAGCGAAGAAGATTTCTTGGTTCTTTTAGCATGAGGAGGAGAAGAGCCGAGGAGAAGAGCTTCTGAAAAGTGTCTTAAAACTTATCTCAAAACTTATCATAAATTATCTTAAGTTCTAAGCATTTTTTTTTATTATCTTTTGCTCAGTTTCAAGAAAATCTAGACATAGTAGTTTTGCTTTTTCATGTAGTTCTGCTAGGCTTGCTTGTTCAGCTTTGCTAAACTTAGCGAGGACGTAATTGGCTAGTTCTTCTTTAGCATCAGGTCGTCCTATTCCAAAACGAAGACGATGGAAATCAGGGCCAATATTTGCAATTATATCACGCAAGCCATTATGACCGCGATGACCCCCACCAGCTTTAAGTCGAATCTCGCCTAAAGGGAGTTCTGTTTCATCATGTATTACTAGTAGCTCATGTGGTTCTGCTTTATAAAAGTTGAGTAATTGCCTAACTGCACTACCAGAGAGATTCATATAGCTTTTTGGTTGCATAAAAAATATCTGTATTTCCTGTCCTTCTTGAAGGGTCAATGACGTTGTTGCTAGTTGGCAATAATTAGCTAAGCCCTTTTTACTCTCTGTGTATTCTATACCAAGCTTGTTCATCCAATAATCTAGGACCAAAGCACCAGCATTGTGACGAGTATTTTCGTATTTCTTACCAGGGTTGGCAAGACCAACTATAAATAATTTGTTATTATTCATAAAGTGAGCTGATTTAGCTTCTTTATAGGATTTTAGGAGATTTAAAAATTGAGGAATACCCATAAAGTGAGCTAATTGAGCTTCTTGATAGGAGCAGAGCTGTCGGATTTCAGCTAGTCTCTTATAATTTTACGAGCATGGCAAAGGCTTCGGGGTCTTTTTGTGCCAAATCAGCAAGAGAAGGACGATCCAGTAGAATATTTTTTTGCTTGAGTTTATTCATAAAAACTGAATAGGAGACACCGTGTTTTCTCACGGCAGCATTAATTCTTACAATCCAGAGGGCACGCATTTGTCTTTTGAACTGACGACGAGAATTATAGGCATGCTGACCTGCCTTCATCACAGCAGAATTAGCAGTGCGATATAGTCTGCTTCTGGCTCCCCTGAAACCCTTAGCTTGTTTTAGAACCTTTTTTTGTCGACTACGATGTATTGTTCCGTTAATAGCACGCATTTTTAAAAAATTAATTATTTTCCGTATGGTAAGAGTTTCTCAAGTTCTTTTTGATCACTTTTACAAACAATAGCTCCTTGTCTTAAATTTCGTTTGCGCTTAGTAGATTTCTTGCTTAAAATATGGTTAACAAAGGCTTGAGCGCGACGGACTTTACCAGTGCCTGTGAATTTAAATCGCTTAGCAGCAGCTCTGTTGGTCTTTAATTTAGGCATTCTATTAAATTTATTCGCAGAGTTTACCATAACTATTGACTAAGTATAATTAGCAAGCTTTTTTCAAAAACATGCGGAATAATTAATTTGTCATTTCTTTTTTCATTTCTTGCGGTGCTTTAGTACCTAAGAGTTCCAGACCAATTTGTAAACAAAGGCGCACCGTCTCTATTATTGAGAGGAGGCAGCTTGCTAATTTTGCTTCTTGTTTGATAATGCGATTTTCCTTGGGGCCATAAAACTGAGAAAGTAGGCCTGCAATTTGATAGAGATAATTGTTTATTTGATGGGGTTCTAGGGCAAAAGCGGCCTCATGCATTCTTTCGACAAAGCGGACTGTTTCTAAGATAAGTCTACGGCGCTGTATTGTCCATTCCCAAGGTTGTGTGCCATTTTCGCTTGAGTTATCATTATTTTTAGCAAGGATGTAATCTTTTAGTTCTTCTGGGGCTAGCGGTTTTATATTCTCTTTTTCAGCTCGTCTAAATATGGAGCAGATTCTTGCGTGGGCGTAAGCTACGTAATAGTAGGGATTTTTATCGGAGTTATCTTGGGCTACTCTAAAATCAAAATCCATGGGAGTATTAAAGGAGAGCATAGCAAAAAAATAACGTAGCACATCTACTGGAACTTCTGCTATCAATTCATCGAGGCTAATCAAACGACCTTTGCGCTTGCTCATGCGGATACTTTGACCGTCTTCTAGTATATTTACTTGCTGAGCTAATAAAACTTTAAAAATGCCCTTATAGCCAAGAGCCTTAACAGCTCCAGTAAGTCGTGCTATATAACCATGATGATCTGGTCCCCAGATACTGTAGATGTGAGTGAAGTTTCGTTTTATTTTATCTGCATGATAGGCAATGTCAGCAAGGAAGTATGTCGATCTTCCATCACCACGAATGATAACGCGATCCTTATCGTCTCCGTACTTTGTACTAGCAAAGAAAAGAGCATCATCCTTGCTATAAATATCAGCTTCTAATTTTTGGGATACCGCATCAAGGGCCTTGGTGGCATGCAGTGAACTTTCTTTAAAATAATTATCAAAGGAGACTCTAAATTTGCTTAGAGATTGCTTTTGCTTTGCTAAGATAAGCTGGACTGCTTGCGTCGCTATCTTTGCAAGGTAGCTTTGTATTTCAGTACTTTCAATGAGTTTGTCAAACTCTGCTGTGTTATTTTTTTCTTTAGAAAGAGCCTTGAAATGATTTAGTTTTTCTTTTGATAGAGTGGGCATTTTATATTTATCATTATTGTCATCTTTTATATTATTTTGAATAGTGGAGGTGAAAAGCTCTTTTGATATTTCTTTAATATAATCTCCATGATAGGCTTCCGTAGGAAAGGGGAGACCAGTATTATCTTTGTTAAGCTCAGTTTTATTTTCATCACCTCGAATTTCATTATTATCTGGAGAAAAACTTAGAATAGAACCGTTGTTTTCGAGGTAGCGTAAAAAGATACTCTTGGCTAGTAATTGTATTTGATTACCATAGTCATTCACATAATATTCACGACTAACGCGATGACCAACAGCCTCAAGTAAATTAGAACAACTATCGCCCAGAGCAGCTGCCCGGGCAGAAACTACATTCAGAGGACCTGTGGGATTAGCACT
>JABAAI010000099.1 GCA_014238825.1 Leptospirales bacterium | reverse complement strand
CATGTTCATACGTAACGCTACTCACTACAAGCGGATTTCCAATCACAAATGTGAATTCACTCTCAGGAAAGAAGGCACCAATCATTGAAAATACAAATGAGACTATTGCAAAAATTATTGAATTTTTTAAAATGAACTTAATATGATCTCTCAACGTACATTCTCATTTTTTAAAATAAATTAACGGGTCTAAATGGAAGCCAATTTTATAACCAGCTTCAACAACTTTTTTAGCAGCCGCTAAACGTTCCGGTAAACTTGCTGTTCCTTCTTCGACTAGATCAATAATCGCTTTAGGATTTAAAGACCAAGAGACAACCGTATTATTACGATGATCCAGATCCAAAAGCTCCTCCACATTCGAAGATTTTGTTTTTAGCTCCAAAGTAGCATTAGGATGATGGGAAAAATAATTGACTAAAGCTGTTGACTGTCCTGTCAGAGGCTCAAGGGCTAGAGAGTCAGCATATTCACCAGTGCCAATTCTAAAATGAATATTTTTATTTTTGGTATGCTCAGCTATTTTTGCAAAGAGATCTTCAAAATTACCAAAAATACTGAGTAGTGAATTATTAAGATGTCCTTGAAGGTAGCAATAATGACAGTCGTAAAGGCAGCCCTGTCCCAAGTTTAGAACAAAATATTGGCAGCAAACCATGCCATCAGTGCCAGGGCAAGAAGAGAAGAAATCACCTTTATTACTATATAGCAATAGATTTTCTTTTGACTCCCTTTCCCCATGTTGCCTAAAGTGAGAGAGGAGCTCTTTGGGATCATCGATATAGCTAATTTTATGCTCGGCAGATGCACGCTCCCTAATATTATTAGCGATAAGGGAATTTTCTAAGTCCTTTTCAATATATATATTTTTGATTTCGTTTACTGTTCTCATATTTAAAGCTATTTTTTAGAAAGCCCCCTTTATTTCGTACGCCTATATATGTATGAAGGAAGTTCCGCAAGCTGAGGTCTATAATCTATTTTAGCATGGACTCCTAATTGTAGCTTATACGCCAGATTCTCCAAATCATCGACTAAGTTACGACAACGACTTTTACTCTCTTCCATACCAAAGACATTAGGATAGCTTAGTTTGTCTACATCTTTACAAACTGCCTTCCCCATCTTTTTAGCATCCCCCTCAATATCTAAAATATCATCCGTAATTTGAAAAAGTAATCCTAAATTTCGACCATATTCTTTATAAGATTTTTGGTCATCACTCCCAGCGAGCATAGAACCTAGCTCACAAGAAGTTTCAAAAAGGCTTGCGGTTTTTTTTTGATGAATATCGTCAACTATTCTCTTCTTCTTTACAAGTGAATAACTTTGCGTGTTTTCTTTACTAAAAGCAATGTCTAGAGCTTGGCCGGCAATCATTCCTCTAATCCCGGCACCCCTACTCAGGCTATAAATTAATTTAGGAAGTAAAAGACTAAAATTATTATTTTCTAGAGCTATTGCAAGTAACTCAAAAGATAAACTATTTAAAGCATCTCCGGCAAGTATAGCAAGAGGCTCTGAATATTCTATATGACAACTAGGCCTTCCTCGTCGCATTTTGTCATTATCCATTGCTGGCAGGTCATCGTGTATTAAAGAATAGCTATGACTCAATTCCACAGCAGCCGCAATATAAAAAGCGCTATGGTTATTGATATGATTATTGATATGATTATTTTGACAGGCCCTTTCATAGTCATCACCTAGACTAAAGCCAGCGCTTAGCCAAACAAGTGCTGGTCGTAAATGCTTGCCTCCGGTCTTTAGGGTATAACAACTAACTTCTGAAACTTCTGGTATCGCAATTGATTTAATAAATGGGACTAAAGTCTTATTTATAAAACTATCAAAGATAGTAACAAAGTTATTTAAGAATTCCTCGATTTTCAATTATCATATAGGTGTTCTTAGTACTAACTTTTATCAAGTATTTTTTAATAATCTAATAAAATTTTTATAGCTTAAATTAATGCTATATGTTAAAATGGATTATGCGTAATTTTATTAATTATTTTTTAGATCGCAGTTTATTCGTAAACCTACTTAGCATCATTTTGCTTTTAGTCGGGTTTTGGATTATTTATAATATGAATAAATCTGCATTCCCTAATGTGAATTTTGATATTATAACCATCCGAACTATCTGGCCTGGTGCCTCTACTGATGACATAGAAAAACTGGTTACCAATCCCTTAGAAGAAAGCCTAAAAGCCGTAGACGGAATTAAAGAATATCGTTCCTCTTCTATTGAAAACCAATCCGTTATTACGATCACATTAGATCCAGACCTTGATGACACTCAGGATGCTATAGACAGCATTAGAAGTAATATAGATAGAACAGAAGATTTACCAGACAATTCTAAAACACCAATTATAACAGAAATAAGTACAAAGCGAACTCCTGTTATCGAGTGGAGTATTGTGCCGATTTCGACTACGGCTAAATCAGGTAAATCCAAGACAGTGAACAAATTACCTAGTTATAAAAAACTAAGAGAAGTAACTGAAATATTAGAGAAAAAGCTCTTAAAAATAAAAGGAGTCGCACGAGTTAATCGGAGAGGTTGGAGAGATGCTGAGATTTTTATTGATCTGCAACCAAATCTACTTAACCGTTATCTAATCGGTAGCAATTCTATAATACAAGCCCTCAGAGGTCGCAACATAAATCTACCCGGTGGTGATATTCTAATTGATCAAAAAGAAGTCATCGTTCGCACAATAGCTGAGTTTAAGAATGTTGAGGAAATAAAACGAGTTCCAATTATTAGCAATGAAATTGGTGCCTCGACTAATATAGGTGACATAGCTCACGTCTATGAGGATTTTAGTGAGCTTGATATCTTAGATATGACAGGAAATAATCCGAGTATCGCACTTACGATAATTAAGCGCGAGAACGCAGATATTATCGAGATTGTTAATGAAAGTAAAGCGATAGT
>JABAAI010000098.1 GCA_014238825.1 Leptospirales bacterium | reverse complement strand
TATAAACTTGTAGTAAAAGCAGTTATTTGGAGCATGAATGCTATAGATGCTCTTAGCACGATTTTTTTTCTTTTTATCATATATCTTATAATCAATCTTATAATCCATCTTATCATTGATCTTATCATCAAGAGGGTCAAATATATTTTTTAGTTTCATTAATTTTCTCAGTTCATTCTAATAAAGCTTAGTAATTACCATTTTGATAGGTATTAGTCTTTAGGCAATAAAAAAATGACAGTTGCTTTTGTATGATATTTAAAAGTTATGGTCTATCTTAGGATATTCTAGGATATTAGTATATATCAGAATATTTTAGGATAAAGATGTCACAGGAAATTAAAAAAGAAGACTTAGCTATGCTTTATGAGAGCCGGCAAAGCTTGGCTAAAGTAGGCGCTAGTCATATTGGAAATAAAGTTTTCGTGACAGGTTGGGCGATGCGCTATCGTGATCAGGGAGGCTGTGTTTTTGTAGATTTGCGAGACAAAAGCGGGATCTTACAGCTTGTATTTGACCTTTCTGTATTGGGATCAAGATTCTCTGTTGCAGAGGGTATTCGTTCAGAATTTGTTATAGCAGCAGAAGGTACCTTACGATTGAGACAAGAAGAAAATATCAATCTCAAATTAGCCACAGGAAAGATTGAAGTTCTTGTGGAGCGATTTTCGATTTTAAATAGCTCAAAAACGCCTCCTATTGCTCTCGATGTTTTTGAAGAAAGTTCTGAAGAAAAATGCCTTCAGTATCGTTTCCTTGATTTAAGACGCGAAAAACTAAGTACAGCCATAGAGCTCCGCTCTAAATTAAATCAAGAAATCCGTAATTTTCTAATAGCAGAAGATTTTATAGAAGTAGAAACGCCAATCCTGAATAAATCAACCCCAGAAGGGGCCAGAGACTTTGTGGTACCATCAAGACTAGCACCGGGTGAGTTTTATGCACTCCCACAATCTCCACAATTATTCAAACAGATACTCATGGTCAGTGGATTAGAGAAATATTTTCAAATTGTTAAGTGCTTTCGTGACGAGGACTTACGAAAGGATCGTCAACCTGAATTTACCCAACTAGATTTAGAGATGAGCTTTGTGACTAAGGACATGATTATAAGTCGAATGGAAAAGCTTTGGATTGCTGTGTTTGAGCGTTGCTTCGATGTGAAAATAAAAAAACCGATTCCTCGTCTAAGCTACACAGAAGCAATGGAAAACTATGGACTGGATGCACCAGACCTTCGCTTTGACTTATCTCTAATAGATGTAGCTGACATTGCTAAGGAATCTCAATTTCAAGTTTTTAAAAATGTTTTGGCAGCTGGTGGTAGGATCAAGGCATTGTGTGTTCCAGGAGGAGCAAAGCTTTCACGCAGTGAAATTGATAATCTAACAAAATGGTTAGCAAATGATTTTCACGCAAAGGGACTCGCATGGTTAAAACATGAGGCGGATGGTTTACATTCTGTTATTAGTAAGTTTTTTACTCCTGAATTGCTGAAAAAATTATCAGAGCTTTGTAAAAGCAAGGTAGGGGATATAATATTTTTTGGTGCAGGGGCAGAGCAGATTGTTAATTCTAGTTTAGGAAATTTGCGCGTTCGTTTGGCTCATGACTTAAAGCTGATTCCTGATGATATTTGGTCTTTTGTCTGGATTGAAGACTTCCCTTTGTTTCAACGAGATGCTCAAACTCAAAGATTAGACAGTGTCCATAATCCATTCACAGCTCCACGAGAAGAAGATTTAGATTTATTACTAGAAAGTGGACCGGAAGCTAAAGACGATGAGGCTTTAATGAGCACATTACTTTCTATTAAGTCTCAAGCCTATGATTTAGTGCTAAACGGTAGTGAAATTGGTGGTGGTTCAATTCGTATTCATCAGCCAGATTTGCAACGCAAGGTTTTTTCTTACTTGGGTCTTAGTCAAGAGCAGTTAGAGGGGCAGTTTGGTTTTTTCTTAGATGCCTTGGAATACGGAGCTCCTCCACATGGAGGCATTGCCTTTGGCTTGGATAGAATTATGATGTTAGCTCTCGCTCGTGATTCAATTCGTGATGTTATTGCCTTTCCTAAGACACAAAAAGGACAATGTCTTTTTTCTAAAACACCAAGCTTGGTCGAAAAAAGTGCTCTAGAAGATTTACAAATTAAAGTACGTCCTCAATCTTAATCACATTAGTTTTGATCTGACATATTTAGATTGCTATGCACAGCTTGCACATCGTCATGTTCCTCTAAACTTTCAATAAGCTTGAGGGCCTTGCTGAGATTGGATTTATCAAGTTTAACTTGGGTGCTTTCCAATGCTAGAAATTTAATACCTGAATTATCGCTAAAGTCAATTTTTTCTTTATTTAAGACTTCTATAACTGAGAGGTATTCTTTTTCGGAAGAGATTATGATAAATGAATCATCGTCTTTTTGCAAGTCTTCTACTCCATGATCGACAACAAGTTCAAATAGTTTTTCTTCTGATATTAGCTCAGAGGGGACTAAGGCTAAGCCCTGTTTCTTAAAAAGGCGAGTAACTGAATTTGTTTCGGCAAGATTTGCCCCATGCTTATTGAGTAGAGATTTGATTTCAGGGGTAGTGCGACTTTTTTTATCAGTGAGACATTCAAGTATTATTCCAAGTCCTCCGTGGGCAAAAACTTCATAAATAATTTCTTCATAAACAACTCCCTCTAATTCACCAGCGCCCTTTTTAATCGATCGTTCTATCGTGTTGTTTGGCATATTAGCATTACGTGCTTGGGCAATGGCAATGCGTAGTCGAGTGTTTGTTTGCATATTAGTACCACTCAAACGAGTAGCAATCATTAATTCTTTAGCTAATTTGCTAAAGAGGATGCCTTTTCGTTTGTCAACACCTTGCTTGCGATGCTTAATATTTGCCCATTTGGAATGACCAGCCATGCTTATAATTTCTCTCTATCCTAAAGACCTAAAGACCTAAAGACCTAAAGACCTAAAGACCTAAAGACCTAAAGACCTAAAG
>JABAAI010000097.1 GCA_014238825.1 Leptospirales bacterium | reverse complement strand
GCGGAGGCTTGGTTCTTAATCTTAGTAAAAATTTCAATAAAATAATTTCCTTTGATCCTATAGATTCCAAAATCAGAGTAGAGCCGGGTTTAATGGGTCCAAAATTAGAAGAATATTTAAGGCAAAAAGGCTTTAGTTGCGGTCATTTTCCCCAATCATTTGAATACTCAAGTGTCGGCGGCTGGGTTGCTAGTGGCGGGGCTGGTCAGGAATCCACTGGCTATGGCAGAATAAGCGACATGGTCTTAGGCCTTCGTATTGCGACGGCCCGTGGCATAATACCAATAAAAGACTATCCCGCAGCAGCCCTAGGACCTGAATTAAGACGCATTTTTATTGGTTCAGAAGGAAATTTTGGTATTATTACCGAAATAACGTTGAAAGTCCATCGGCTTCACCCGATTAGCAAAAAACGCTTTTTTAGCAATCCAAGTAAAGGATCTGGAGCCACAAAACCCCAAAAAAAGAAAGGCCGTCTTGCCTCCTTTCTCTTCAAAGATTTTGCTACCGGGCTAGAAACTATGCGCCTAATTATGCAAGGTGGCTTTGGACATCCCCATTTTTTTCGTCTCCAAGATCCAGAGGAAACAGAATTCGGATTAAAAATGAGTGGAAAAATAAATCGCATCTCTGATAGCCTCCTGCATAGCCTTGGCTACTGCAATCAAAAACGATCGCTAATGCACCTAGGGGCCTATGGAGATATAGATGCTCAAGCACTCATTATCTCCAAGGCTAAAAAAATTGCTCGTAAAAGAGGAGCCTTATCTCTAGGTGCGAAACCTTTGCGTAATTGGTTGACACATCGCTATAGCAGTGCCTATCTAAGAGATGCATTCCTAGATCGCGGTCTAATAATTGATAGCATCGAAACTGTAAGCACGTGGAAGAAACTCCCCCTAGTTTGGAAAAATGTTCGTGCTAAAATAAAAAAAAGAAATAAAACAATTTGTCTTTGCCATATTTCACATTGCTACGAGAATGGTGCCAGCTTATATTTTATTTTTATTACAAGACTCTTGAAAAATAAATCACACTCTAAAAATATAGCTCTCAAAAATTCTAGACAAAATTCGATACACGCTTCTCTAGGAAATTCGCTAGAAGATTCGCTAGGAGATTCACTAGAAGACTTTTTAAATTTCCAAAGTGGAATTATAGATACCATCGTAAATTGTGGTGCTGCGATATCCCATCACCATGGTATTGGACGTGCCTTTGCTCCATGGCTTGAGGGTGAGATTAGCAAAGTGGGGGTGGGGCTTCTTTCATCTATAAAAAATTTTACTGATCCTAATGAGATTTTTCATTCTAAAACAAAACTCTGGGGACTATGAAGATTATTTCTTGGAACGTTAATGGCATTAGAGCCTGTATTAAAAAAGGCTTTCTTGATTTCGTTAAAAAACATAAACCAGATATCCTTTGCCTACAAGAAAGCCGTGGTTATCAAGAAGATATTGATAGTCTACTCCCACAATATACAAAATATTGGTACCATGCTGAAAAAAAAGGCTACTCAGGAACAGCTATCTTTGTCCGAGAAAATTTAATTCCAAAAAAAATAGTGATGGGCATCGGCAAAAAAGAGCATGATAAAGAAGGCCGAGTCCTTAGTATCGAATATGAAAATTTTTATTTAATTTGTGTTTATACCCCCAACAGTGGTGAAGCTCTCAAGAGACTTGAGTATCGCAAAAAATGGGATAAAGTATTTTGTGCCTACATAAAAAAACTAGATAAAAAAAAGCCTCTTGTAATTTGCGGTGACCTAAACGTAGCTCATACCGAAATTGATTTGGCAAACCCTAAATCAAATGAAAGAAGCCCCGGCTATACTATTGAAGAACGCGATGGCTTTAGCAAAATTATTTCTAACAATTTTATCGATAGCTTTAGACATTTCTATCCCGCAAAAAAAGAGCAATATACTTGGTGGTCCTACCGTAGTAATGCTAGGAGTCGCAATGTAGGCTGGCGTATTGATTACTTTATGCTAAGTAAAAGATTAATTCCACACCTTAAGAAAGCTTTTATTTTGGCGGAGGTCATGGGTTCCGACCATTGTCCGGTTGGTATCAAACTAATAAATAAAGATATATAATCGATACGAAATTAATAGAAAATTAATACGAAATCAATACTAAGTCAAATTGAGCCTTAACTCTGCAAGAGAAACTATTTCTTAGTTTTTAACGCAGCAAGAAATGCCTCTTGAGGGATTTCAACTTGCCCGACTTGCTTCATCTTCTTTTTCCCTTCCTTCTGCTTTTCCAAAAGTTTACGCTTTCGACTGATATCTCCTCCATAACATTTTGCAGTGACGTTTTTACGTAAGGCAGAAATATTTTCACGAGCAATTATTTTTGAACCTATGGAAGCTTGCAAAGCTACTTGAAATTGATGGCGAGGAATTAAATCTTTTAGAGCAGCTATCAACTGTCGTCCCCTCGATTGAGCCTGACTATGATGAACTATAATAGCAAGGGCATCTACAGGCAGCGTATTGACTAAAATTTCCAGCTTCACTAACTTACTTTCAATAAAGCCATCTAATTCATAATCCAAAGAGGCATAGCCCTTAGAACAAGATTTCAAGCGGTCATAAAATTCAAAAACTAATTCAGCAAGCGGTATCCTATAGATAAGCTGTGCCGTCTTGTTTTCCATATAGATTATATTATCCTGAACCCCTCTTTTCTCTTGGAGCAAAGAAAATATATTACCTAGATAGATGTTTGGACTGATGATAGTCGCTCGCGTAATAGGCTCCTCCATCTTCTCAATCTGCCCTGTATTTGGCCAATGCGAAGGATTATCTATTTTTAGAACCTTGCCTTTATTATTAGTAATTTTATAGCGAACAGAAGGTGCCGTACTAATTAACTCAATAGAAAACTCACGCTTTAATCGCTCCTGTATTATCTCCATGTGCAAGAGGCCAAGATAACCAACTCTAAAGCCAAAACCTAGGGCTGGTGAACTCTCCTGCTCATAGACCAAAGAAGCATCGTTTAGACTCAGCTTAGAAATAGCCTCACGAAAGTTTGAAAAATCCTCTCAATTTA
>JABAAI010000096.1 GCA_014238825.1 Leptospirales bacterium | reverse complement strand
ACACATCATTGCCAATAAAAAAAATCAGAGGCTTAACTTTAAGTGGAAAAACAATGTTTCCTCTAGTGCTTCAAGTAAAGCAAAAAAACTTTCTATTTACCTTCAGGTGAGCAAGCAGCAAAATTTCAAAAGACTCATCTCTAATGCTAAAACAAATAAGAACTCAGCTGCTCTATCCTTAGGCTTTGGTCGCTATTATTGGCGAGTTGTTGCTAAGAAAGGAAATAAAAACATTCATTCTAGCAGCGTCTACAAGATAGACATAAGCAGAGCTCAGTCGGTGTCACTCCAAGGTCCATTCAATGGCCAAAAGTTTTCCTATACCACAAAACCTTCCCTAATTAATTTTTCTTGGTCTGAGCATAAATTAGCCACAGCCTACAAAATTCAAATTGCCAATGATCGAAAATTTAATAATATAATCGAAGAACAAATCATTAGAAATAGGCAAATAGCTTTTGCCCTCAAAGAAGGAAAATATTATTGGAAAGTTATTTTACAAAGCTCTTTCAAGGCTGCCGAAAAGCCAACTAGGACTAATACTTTCCAAGTTAATAAAGGTACGATAAAGGAGCTAGAAATAAAATTGATAGACGCTAATAAGAAAAACATCTGGAAAAAGAACTTTGTAGAAAAAGGAATACACTTTAGTTGGGAGGCCCATCCTGAATTTAATGATATGGAACTTCAAATTTCTTCACAAAGAAATTTTAAGAAAATAGTATCTTCAAAAAAACTAAGCTCCAACGTCTATCACTTCAGAGACAAACTTCCTAGTGGAACTTACTATTGGAGAGTGCGAGGTCTAGAACCCAAGATCGCACCCTCAAAGAAAATTGGCATTTTAGAAATCCTTGATTATATTAAATTAAATGTACGATTAAGCTCGCCGAGCAATAAAACTATTTTATATGAGCATGAAGTGAATAAAACAGGCATTGCTTTTTCTTGGCAAAAATCTAAGATAGAAGTCGACTATAGATTTGCCTTAGCTAGGGATTATAAATTTAGAAAAATTGTTAAAAAAGCTACGCTAAATAATAATTCCTTTTCTCTTGCCAAATTAAAAGCAGGCCAATATTTTTGGAGAGTAGCTCTACTAGATAAGGATAGCAAAAAAAGGCTCGGCATCAGTCGTCCATCTAACTTTAAGATAGCCAAAACCGCGAAGTTTGAATTACTCGACGGCACTACTATCTGGGGTACAGCAATTGGAATTAAAGACGGAAAAATTAAAATAAAAACAAGCAAGGGAACTGTTAAAGTTGATTTACAAAATCTTCAAAATCTAATCTACTAGACTAGCTTACTAGGCTAATTTACTAAACAAAGTGGCTAGGCACCTAAACGATTGATAATAATTCCCAGTAATTCATTCTGAGTCTGGAGCATGCGAGCTGAGGCATTGTAGGCGTGCTGAAATTGGATCATATTACTCATCTCTTCATCCAAGTTAACACCCATAACGCTCTGACGCAAATTATTCAAATATAATAAATCACTTTTAAGGCGGACTGTGGCGTCCTCAGCAACACGAGACTCTATTCCTAATTCGCCAATCAAAGCATTGTAAAACTCTTCTGGATTCTTACTATGGCCAAGCATGCGACTATCTTGTTTGAGGGCTGCCGCAATAATCAAGGCGTGTCTACCATCATTTGCTCCATTGGCAGTATTATAATCCCCAGTGCCTCCTATGTCCTTGCCGCCTCCAGCAGCAATGGCCGCTGGGTTTTGGGCTATCGCATTAGCTATTTCTAAATTTGCAGCAGGATGAAAATTAGGAGTAAGGCTAATATCTTGTAATGAAGACCGTAATTTTAAGATCCCTCCTGTTCGTCTATAATCAAAAGCACCCTCTGCTCCGGAAGCCGTCAAGATACCAGTCTGTCCCACCAGTAAGTCTCCCGAATCCTCGATGTGCCGGATCATGAAATTTGTGCGTTTATCATCTTCTGCCCTCGTTGCTTTGAGTGCTAGTTGTTTATCATGATTAATATAAGCGACAACACCTGTCTTGCGATCGTTAATTCTTTTAACGACATCTTGCAAAGTATCATCTTCACGATAGGAAATATTAACAAGAGTATTTTCAGAATTATTATTAAAAAAACTTAAGGCACCAGAAATCCCCAGCCGTGCCTCTGGATCTATTTTATGCGTCCCTGTCACTCTAAAAATTGCACTTAGCTCATTTACTCCATCTTGATCTATATCATAATCTCCCACTTCATTTTGAATAACAAAAGTCCCCTCAACATTTCTACTAAGAGGCCGTATGTGGAAAAAATTCTTATTGGTAGAGCCATCTATGCCAAACCCATCTCGGTGTGCTTCATTAACGATATCTGCAATATTGACTGCGTATGAATCAATATCTGTAATTCTATCAACTAATTCTATGTCACGCATCTCAAGCAATCCGTGAAGATGGCCATTTTTCAAAACAACCCCTCTATCGTTATGCTCCCAAAAAATACGCGCCATCCCTTCGTTTTCGGGATCAGCCTGAGTTTTAAGCTTGCGTTGAATTTCTCCTTGCACAAGAGCCTGCTCACCAATAAAAACAATCAATTCATCTCTATCGCCTCTCCCAATATTAATATTCGCTATACCAGACATCTTTTCTAAAACCGCATCGCGACGATCTTTCAAATCATTTGCTTGATCACCCAAGGCCTCTGATTTTGAAATGCGTTCATTTAAATCACGTATTTCTGTAGCAAGTGAGTTAAGCTTCTCTACTTCTGTTTCAATTTCATTATTAGCTCGCTGACGTAATCGATGTAATTTTTCATAGCTATCTTGAATCCGAGTTACTAGAGCCCGACCCCGCTCTAAGACAACTTCACGATGAGCCATCTCAGCAGGGAAGTTTGCCAATTCTTGCCAACTAGACCAAAACTTATCAGTAAGACTCCGAAGTGTATTGTCTGATGGTTCATTAAAGACATTCTCCATCTGTTTAAAATAAAGCTGACGAGCACCCCAATAGTTTTTTGCGGTCTCTGTACTCATAATCTGATCATCATAAAAGTGATGACGGATGCGTTGAATTTCTGCTACCATCGCTCCCTGTCCTAGCT
>JABAAI010000095.1 GCA_014238825.1 Leptospirales bacterium | reverse complement strand
AATATAGAACTTACCTTTTAGGTGCTGAGAATATGAGCTTCTCTGATTTTATAGTAATGCTTTCAAAGCTAAGTGGAGTAGCAGGCCCTCGTTTGAAAATATCTGCTAAGAAGCAAATTTTAGGAGCTAATCTATTAAACATTGCTCGGAGCATAAATCCAAAACATCCAAAATTAGAATTAGATACAGTGAAGATGTCAAATAAATATTGGTACATAGATTCAACACGCGCTAGAAAAGAATTAAATTGGCATACACGAAAAGCAGAAGAAACTATTCAAGATACGATTGATTTTATTCGTCAGTTAACTCATGTTTAAGCTAAAAAAATTATCAAGATTAACAATCGGGCATGTAAACTCGTAGGTTTCGAGGATATGATTCGATGATGTGAATACTATAAATAAAAGAATAGTCTTATACTAAGTATAAAAAAAACTGGAGTACATAAAAGCTCATTCGAAGAAAAGTTTATGAAAGAAGACAGTAAAAAAACTTTGAATAAAAATATGCGTTCAGCAGTGCTACGCTTCTGTGGAGATTCTGGCGATGGGATGCAACTGAGTGGATCTCAATTTTCAAATACCGCTGGTGTTTTAGGAAATGATTTGATGACATTGCCTGATTTTCCAGCAGAGATACGTGCTCCCTTGGGTAGCCTTTCTGGTGTCTCTGGTTTTCAAGTTCATTTTTCTCAAGAAAAAATTTACACTCCTGGTGATGAAATAGACGTTCTCATTGCCATGAACCCAGCAGCCCTCAAAACTAACCTGAAAGATTTACGACGAGGTGGTATTTTAATCGTCAACAAAGATAGTTTCAATGAACGCAACCTCAAAAAATCTAATTATAGCTCCAATCCACTAGAGGAAGATATAATTAAGGAAAAGTATTCTTGCTTTATAGCTCCCATTACCCAGCTCACTTTAGAATCTCTAAAAGACTTAAAAGGTTTAAGCAGAGTTGAAGCTGAGCGTTGTAAGAACTTTTTCGCCCTTGGCATGAGCTATTGGCTCTTTGGACGAGACTTGAAATATAGCGTAGATTGGATTGAAAAGAAATTTGAAAAAACACCACAGATTTGCCAAGCAAATAAAAAGGCACTCCAAGCAGGATATAATTTCTCAGAAAATAGTGAGTTGTTTTCGGGACAATATGAAGTTGGTCCAGCCAAACTTCCAACAGGGACCTATAGAAACATCAATGGAGCCAAGGCCATGGTGTTTGGACTTTTAACTGCTATGGAAAAGTCCAAACTGCCTGCCTTCTATGCAGGATACCCGATTACTCCAGCCTCTGAGATTTTACATGAAATTTCTATGCACAGAAATTTTAATATAAAGAGTTTCCAAGCTGAAGATGAGATTGCTGCCGTCTCAGCTGCTATCGGTGCTGCCTATGGAGGAAATATTGCTGTTACAGCATCATCTGGTCCTGGAATTATGCTAAAGGGTGAAGCTATTAATCTTGCTGTAATGACAGAACTTCCTTTAGTTATACTTGATGCTCAAAGAGCCGGTCCATCTACAGGTCTTCCTACTAAAATGGAGCAGTCAGATTTGTTCTTAACTCTTTTTGGTCGCAGTGGAGAAAGTCCTGTTATCGTGCTTGCCCCTAGCTCACCCGGAGATTGCTTCTTTATGATGATAGAAGCGGTTCGTTTAGCTCTCTGCTTTATGACACCGGTCTATTTACTAAGCGACTTGTATTTGATTTTGGGTTCGGAGCCTTGGCGTTTACCAAATATAAAAGAGATAAGACCTATCTCAAATCAATTACTTTTAAAGAACACGATGAGAGAGGGCTTTCAATTTTATGAACGCGATTCTGACAATCTATCACGTCGCTGGGTACTTCCTGGTACTCCTAAGTTTGAGAATTGCATTGGTGGTTTGGAAAAAGATGCCCTAACAGGAAACGTAAGCTATGATCCTGAAAATCATGAGAAAATGACTAATTTACGGAATCAAAAAATTCAACGAGCTGCACGTTTAATACCTAAACAGGAAGTCTTTGGACCATCTTCTGCAAAATTATTAGTAATAGGATGGGGTTCAACATACGGGGCGATACATACCGCTATCCTTGCCACTCAATCTAGGGGTTACTCAGTAGCACATATTCAATTGCGTTATATCAAACCACTAGCAAAAAATCTAAAGGAACTTGTCCATAATTATGAGCAAATATTGGTTGTTGAAATTAACTTAGGTCAACTGGCTCTCTACCTTAAAGCTGAATTAGGAATTCAAGTAAAACAACTTAATAAAGTTAAGGGACAACCCTTCCTTGTTTCTGAAATAGAGACTGCTATCTTAGGTCTTTTACAAGCTTAAATTGAGCTTAGATCTACTTTAGGCGGATAAAAATAATAAGAAGGCCGAGGATATAGATGCCATAAAATAGATGAAAGTAAGCGCTTGTGCGTAATATTCGTAAGTGCTTTCTAAAGCCTGTAGTCAAAATATGAACAGCAAGAAGAATCAATATCGTTGCATTTAATAGTAAAGCCGTTTGAGTAGCAGCAGAGACCAAACCATGAAAGAAGAGCAAAGTGGAGGATAAAATACCACAGAAAATAGTAAAAATACCATGTATAACCCAAGATGCTATCGCAAAATTACTTTCACTATCTTTAGCATCTCGTAAAATAGGAATAAGCTCTGTTAAGAAAAATTGATGCCATATTCCTCGTAAAGCAAGCAGTAGCCCCAAAACAACAGCTATTATTTCTAGTATGTAAATTAATTCCGCTTTCATTCTTTGCTTATCAGGTAATTCTATTTTCTGGTATCTCTCATCGAAATAAGACTCTGGCAATACCCTGAAGTCTTGTTTCCACATTAAGTAATTTATTTTGTATATTTATTTTCTATATATAAGTGGGAGGTGGAGTGATCTGAGCTAACTTTAGGGAAGAATATCACAAAAAAAACAAAGATACAAGCGTTTTCTTCAATCACAAACACAAACACAATCACAAACACAAAAAAAAGTACCTAAAGTGCTCTATAATCAATTTTAGTTCGTAATTATTTTGAGTGCACATGCATCATAAAAAATATAAAGTAGTAGACTTTAAAAATATAATATATCATTATATGCTCGTTAT
>JABAAI010000094.1 GCA_014238825.1 Leptospirales bacterium | reverse complement strand
TAGAGGCAGAAAATATAGGAGCAATAAGCTGCTGTATTAAATCACCCCAAATAGCATTGTCTTGGCACAAAGACTCCTTCACTGTAAAAGGCCAAATTGCATCCTTACGATGATAAATTCCCTCTAGCTTAGCAAGACTTGTGTTTTTATTCATGCTCTCATAACCAAACTTATCCTCATGCTGGCTATGAGAAAAATCTGTAATGATTTTCTTATTAGCTTTGCCTAGTTTTCCTAGTAAGCAAAAATCTGCATCTACTGAAATCAAATATGGACCCATGCGCTTATAGCGAAAGCTACGCCCTGAGAGTGCTCCCGTAAATAAAATTTTAGTAATAATATCTGGTAATGATGTCATTGCGGCGATGGTATGGGCCGGAGGGCCTCCGATAAAGAGACTGAAATAAAGATCCTCCTTCGCTCGCATGGCACTAGCATAATGCCTAGCTATTTCACTATGGTCTGAATACTGTAGCTCTATTTTATTATTTTTTACGTTATCCTTCGCTAAAATTTGAACACGACACATTTCTATGTTGTTTTTGCTAAGGCCTCTCTTCTCAAAATCTTCTGTATATATCTGTGCTAAACTAATGCTAGCTGAGCTTTCTTGAGGGCTTGAATAAATTTGCGGTAATTGCTCGATAGCACTCTGTCCCGATAAAACTGAATTTAGCAAGGCAGGGCGAGGAATAATACGAGATACGAAAGAAGCTAGCCTAAAAATATTCTTAGTCGATTTCAAAAAGCGTGCTGGCTCTGCTTTAAATGCTAGCAAGCCCTCTGCATGTCTCAAACCATGTCGCAAAAGAAAGCGCGAGCGGTCAGATGTACCAAAAAGATTTGATACTGCCGGGAACAAACAACCTTTTATTCTTTCAAAATAGAGAGCAGGACCATTGACTTGCCTCACCCGACGATGAATAGCAGCCATTTGTAAATAAGGATCTACTTCCTCTTTTATTCTAAGCAGATGCCCATTACGCTCTAAGTCTACAATAGCTTGTCTTAAATTTTTGTACGCAAAAGGAATCATTATACTTCGCCCCTCTAATAAAATAATTTTATAAGACTTTGTAATCCTTTCGCAAAATCAGCTAGTCCTATCAGAGCGATGAATAGAGAAATACGAAAATATAAGCGTTTCTTATATCTACCTTGTTTATCGGCACGAATATAAGTAATAATATTCCATATTGCCCACGCAGACATCATAATACCAGTAATTAAACTAATAATGATTAAGATAATTTCACGCATAATTTAAATGGAGCTCGCCCATTTTTTTCTAAGAGCCACAACATCGCCCACAATTATTGTTGCCGGTGTTTCTAAGTCTCGAGCCTTTTCAATAATGTCACCTAGATTACCTATCGCTATTTTTTGATTCGGCAAAGTACCACAAGATATAACAGCAATATCTGTCTCAGGAGCTCGCCCATTTTGCAACAAATTGCTTACTATTTGAGATAGCTTGCTAAGTCCCATCAAAAAAACTAGCGTCGGCATTTTTACGGCAAGCTCCCAATCTATGTCAATGTCTTCTATCTGGGATAAACCCTTTGATAGACTGTGTGCGGTAAACACTCCAAAAGAGCTCGCTACCCCCCTGTAAGTAATTGGAATGCCTACAAGCTCAGCTACAGAATAAAACGAACTCACTCCCGGTACTAAAGTAAAAGGGATGCCCTCCTCTGCCAATGCCATCATCTCTTCGCCACCACGCCCAAAAATAAGCGGGTCTCCTCCCTTTAGCCGTGTTACAACCAATCCCGCATTGCTATAGCGAATCAATTCACTAATAATTTCTTTTTGTTTTTGGGCGTTGCTTTTTTCTGGTACACTATCACCACACTTTCTAGCTTTTTTTCCGACAGGAATATGCTTTGCCTGCGGGGCATATTTTAGGATATTTTTATCCAAGAGGCGGTCATATAATACCACGTCTGAGGCACCAAGCACATCTACGGCTTGAAGAGTAAGCAAAGATGGATCACCAGGTCCTGCTCCCACGAGATAAACGCTAGCTTTTTTTTTTGACATTTTTTTAAATACAACGAAATTTTATCAGATATGGAGACCACATTCTTTATTGCTATTTTCCCACCACCAACGCCCCGCCCTCATATCTTCATCTTTTTGAATAGAACGAGTACATGGCTGACACCCAATACTAGGATAACCCTTAGCGTGCAAGGGATGGAGTGGGACATTATTTTTTTTTGCAAAGTCCAAAACCTCTTCCCAAGTCCAATACAAAAGAGGATTTATTTTTAGAATACCACTCTTAGCATCTTCATTGCTATGCTTTAGATCCCACGCAAACATTTCTACTTCACTGCGTGCTGTAGATTGCTCTTGACGCAAGCCGGTAACCCAAGCAGAAAAATTATTTGAGCCATAAAGTGCCCGTTGTAATGGCTCCACCTTGCGAATGAAGCAGCATTCCTTTCTATTTTCCAAAGACTTATAAAAAGAATAGGCTCCCTTTGTTTTAACTAAGTCTTCCACGCTCGATGTATTAGGAAAATAAGCATTTATTTTTAAGCCATGGTAGCGCTCACGAATTTTTTCCAAAGTTTCGTATGTCTCTTCGTGTAAGCGACCTGTATCTAAAAAAAAAACACTCGCTCCGCTATCAATAGACGCTAAAATATCTAGTAGCACTAAGTCCTCTGCTCCCATACTACAAGCTAAGGTAATTCCACTTTTATCAAATTTATCGAATTTATTAATAGCCCACGTTAAAATATCGTGAGGTCCTTTTTTAGCAAAAGAAACATTCCATTCTTTAATTTCGGCTAGTGATATATTGGCCATTTTATAAATTAAAAGTCTCTCTAAATTTGATAATCCGACGAGGAGGGTTTTGCCTTAAAACCAACGCGTACTTTATTCCATGCTCGCTCATGCACATAATATAGAAAGATTTTGGAAAAAAACTCAATCCCCCCAATGGAAATTGCTATAGTAAAATTGCCTACAATGAAGAAAAAAAAAAAAAAAGTAGTGAGAGTAGCTGTTATTCTCCAAGATATGGTCTTTATTATACTCCGCCAATGCTTTTCTTGTTGATAGTCAGCCAAATGATTACTCCATAAATACTTAAATACTTAGATAAACTA
>JABAAI010000093.1 GCA_014238825.1 Leptospirales bacterium | reverse complement strand
TTTTTCAAATATACTAAAGTTAAACTCTTGAGGAACGATACCGATGCAGCTCTTAGCTTTATTATTTTCTTGACTTAGGTCATGACCGAAGATCTTAACTTCGCCAGAAGTTTTGTTAATCAATGAGCTAATAATTCCAATCAGAGTTGTTTTACCGGCACCATTTGGACCTAAAAGACCAAAAAAGCTACCTTCCTCCATCTCAAGGCTTAAGCTCTCAAGGGCAACTGTTTCTTTATAAACTTTTCTAAGATTTTTAACTTCAAGGGCAAGCATGCAAAAATAAATATATAACTCTCATAATATTATAGAAAAAATCATATTTAAATGTCAAGTTATTTTTGCTAATAAAAAAAGAGTTGTTATTATATAGCTATAAGCATAATCGCTGTTATGTTTATAGCTAGCTATTCTAGATATAATTCCTTAAAAACTTTTATACCCGGAAGTTTGTTCCTCATCGGTCTTTTAGCAATACTCCTCATCTTCAACTTTTGCAAGAGACCAGAAAAATCAGAACAGAAAGAAAATGCGACTAATAGCAAAAAAGAAATAAGCAAACTAGAGAAGTTAGGGCAAGACTTATATAAAAAGAATGCATGCCATAGCTGTCACGGTCTATATGGCAAGGGAGATGGGCCAGTTGGTCTCAAACTCAATCCCACACCACGGAATTACAAAGATATGGATTCATACAAGCAAGGCTCTGGATTAGAAGACATCATGAATACGCTACTCACTGGTGTGCCTGGTACTTTAATGGCCGCCTATTCACATATCAGTGAAGAAGATAGGCGTGCAATTGCAAGCTATGTTGTTTATTTACAAAAAAAAGATTGAATTAGTTATTCTTATCATCTTCTTCTTGAGCCCTTTCATCTAGCATTAAATTCATCAACAAGGCAGATCTTTCTCTTGGAAGTAAAGTGAGAAGATATGGTACGATAGAATCGCCACCTTCTAGCTGTGCGTTACGCTCCATTTGGAGGAAAACAGGAAGGACATCAGAATTATTCCAATTAGTAATTATCTCAACAGCATCTTGTGGAGGCATCGCCTCTAAACGACGTGCCATATCATTTATATTCTTTTTACGATTTTGATATTCTTTTTTAGAATCAGCGAAAGCATCTTTTTCTAATTGAAAACTCTCTATCTTTTTTTCTAATCCAATTTCTCTTTCCTTTATTTTAGACTTTTCTTCTTCTAAAATGTTTTTCTCTTCAGCTAATTTTATTTGCTGTTCTTCTAAACGTTTTTGCTCTTTTTCTAAGCGAAGCCATTCTAGTTCATCAGGAGGATTTTGTTCATCTGTTACAAGTGGTGCATCTTGACTCAGACCTGGCAAGAACTCACCTAATTTAATAAGCTGCCACGAATCTAACAGATATAAAAATATCCCAAGACAAAATAAAATTATTAGACTAAAATAAACAATAAGTGACTTATCAGAAAAATCGGACATTTGCCAGCTCCTTATTTATTCCTCTTCCACTTCTTGGCTAGATCGCTCAATCTTTTCTTATTCTGCCTTAATGTATCCATAACTTGATCTGAATGAATACTAGTAAATTGATTAATAAAATCAGGCTCTATCTCATCATAATTATTGTTATTGTTATTGTTATGATAAGGATTATTGTTGTTGTAAGTAGTATAAGAAAGTACTTGTAATGCTTGTTTATTTTTTTTGAAGCGATTATAAAAAAGCATTGATATCTCCTCTTTATTTATAAAACAAAATTCCTTTTTATTTCTAGCTTTTTACGTCTTTGATTTATTTCTGTCAAGGCAATCCGCTCTTTTTTTTGAAATTTATTAAAATGGACAATGCTTTCTTCTTCTTTTAACAATTCTAGAACTTTGCTCTTTTGTCTAGCAATAATTAACTCTGCTCGTTTCTTTTCTAATTGAGGACTAATCTGGAAGGCCTTATCTTTTTCTATAATAATTTGATTTGCGATTCGTTTAAAATAACTATCCCACATTTTCTTTCCCTCTATTTGTACTCCCTTATCATCCAGTCCATTGTCTAGAGCCTTATATCTCATTACATACTCACTCTTGTTTTTTTTCATTTCAGCTTCTTTGGCTAAAATTTCTTTCTGATAAACATTGTATTCTACAAGTATCTTGGCTAGCTCACCTAAGCTTAATCGTTCTTTTATTTTACGGACTCGCAAAAGTGCTTCCAAGGAAAAATGGTATGGGCTCCTTCTCATAATTTAATATCTAATAACTTCTGCTATCCTCTTTATTTTGTAAAGCTTCTAATTTATTTAAGCTCTCTTCCCAATTACTCCCTTGCTCCTTACTTTGACATAAAAATTCATTGATTTGATCTATTGTGTCTAGAGCCTTATCCACATTGGCATCACTCCCTTTTACGTATGCCCCTAAACGAATGAGCTCTTCATTTTCCTTATAGATGGTAAGAATTAACTTTAACCAATTTGCTAATTTTAATTGTTCCTGACTAATAACCTTATCCATAACCCGTGAAATAGAATCACTAACTTCGATAGCTGGATAATGACCTCGCTGTGCTAGACGCCTTGATAACACAATATGACCATCCAAAATTCCTCTGCTATTATCTGCAACTGGTTCTGTTATATCATCGGCTTCCACTAAGATAGTATAAAAACCAGTTATACTGCCCTTAGAAAGATTACCTGCTCTCTCAAGAAGACGACTTAATTGATACCAAACTCTCGGAGGAAAGCCCCCCGTCCCTAATTGCTCACCAGAATTAACGCCTATCTCACGTAGAGCCATAACATAGCGAGTAATTGAATCAAGATAAAGATTAACATGCTTCCCCTTATCTCTAAAGTATTCTGCCACACTAGTTGCAAAGCCTGCTGCATAAACTTTTTCCATAGCGCTACAATCACTTGTGACAACGAATACTACAGAATTCTTGAGACCTTCTTTACCTATATCATTTTCTATAAATTCACGAGCCTCACGTCCTCTCTCTCCAACTAGGCAAATTACATTTATATCAGCTTGAGTGTAGCGTGCTATCATTCCTAAAAGAGTAGCATCTTGTTCAGTCACGCCTTCGTGAGCATCTAAAACTAGAACCACAACATGTGAATCTTCAATGGCATCTTTAGCTTTAATAATACTAAAAATTTCAACTTTAT
>JABAAI010000092.1 GCA_014238825.1 Leptospirales bacterium | reverse complement strand
GTATTGCTAAAGACTTTGAAGTCCTTGTTGAAGGCTATAGTCGCCGTTCTCGAAAGGAATTGATGGGACGTACGCTTTCAGGAAAAGTTGTTGTTTTTCCACCTACCGTTTTTCCACCTCACTCTGATGCTTTCAATCTAGATCACTTCATTGGAAGGACTATCAATGTTAAAATAGAAGAGGCAAGCTCTGCTACCCTGCGTGGACTCCCGCTTTGATTTACTATGATTATTGTACATGAGCTAGAGCACTTTAAGGCGACTTGGGATTCTTGTGTCCTTACTCTTGGTGCTTTCGATGGTCTACATCGTGGGCATCAGGTTTTACTCAAGCAAATTCAAAAACGAAGCCACCGTAAGAAGCATGCCCGCGTCCTACTTAGCTATTATCCGCACCCAGATTTTGTTTTAGGCAAGCGGAAAGGCAAAAGTCAAGTGGAGCTATTTAGTTATGATGAAAAACTTTCTCTCTTCCAAAATTTTGATTTGGATGCCGTTTGCTTATTACGATTCACGCCCGCCCTTGCTAAAATCTCGGCCATGCGTTATCTAAAAGAAGTTCTCTTAGAAAAATTACATGCTGCTCATATTATCATTGGCCATGACCAAGGCTTTGGCAAGGGGCGTAAGGGCAACTATCAACTATTAAAAAAAATGTCCTCGCGCTATAATTATCAAGTTAAGAAAATTGAGGCTGTTAAATACCGCAGAGAGATTGTCAGTAGTACTAATATCCGCAAGCATATTCTTAACGGAGATATCGAGAGAGCTAATACCCTACTTGGCTATCACTTTTTTATTCGGGCTATGGTAAAACGAGGCGAGCAACGAGGTCGAGATTTAGGTTTCCCTACCGCTAATCTAGAAATACCAGCTAGCAAAATAATACCTGACATAGGTGTTTATCTAGGCTATGCTAATTGGGGAGACGAATATTATGTAGCGATGATTAGTGTCGGTAGCAAACCCAGTTTTAGGTCTAGTACAAATACAAAAAAGATTGCCGAAGAAATTATTGTTGAGGCACATCTGCTGAAATTTAATAAACAACTTTATGGGCAAACTATAACTGTCTTTTTTACTAAACACATTCGCGATCAGATTAAATTTGCTTCTCCCGATGAGCTCAAAAAGCAATTGGAGCAGGATAAAAAGCTCACCCTAAAACTTAGCAATTACACTGATAATAAGCTAAAACTAGCTTAGAAATTAAGCTCTGAAATACAAGAATAAAAAATGAAAATCACATCAAGTGTAGACGCAGATAGACGACGCTCAGAGCTAAGCAATATTAGCCTCTCTAAAAGGGAAGCAAGCAAGGGAAAGGGAGCAGAGCAAATAAATCCCGCGCCTAACTCTTTTCAAAAAATTATGGATGAGGTCTTACCTCCTCAGAATGAGAAAAATATTAGTCTCAATCGCCTTTGGAAGGACTTACCGCAAGCAGAACGTGATTTACTAGATCAGCAGAGCCAGACTAACTTGGAAAAATATCGCAAACTGATTATGCAGATTGCCAAGACTACTATTAAAAAAAATACCGTTATCAAAAAAATAAGAAAAAAAAACAAAAAGGGTGAATGGATAGAGCTAAGTGTCCTGAGCTTCATTGACAAGCGTTTAGAAGATATGGTCGTAATACTCCACTCCGAACAAAATTCTGCCTTCTCCATACTAAAGGCGATGGAAGAAATCCGCGGTATTCTTGTCGATATTTCACATTAATAAGGCAGAATAACAATCTTTTCTCTTCAATTTACTTTTTTTATTTTTGCATTGACAATTTATTAGCTTGATATTAAGTTCAAAAAAAAGGAGGAATTTAAATGAAAAATAAACTTAAATCGACCAAATCTACTGGATTAATTAAGATAATAAGTAGATCTTTGTTTATAGTCATAATCTTATGTTCTATGAGCTTTATGTCTACATGTTTCAATGATCTAAGTGGTAGAGGTGGCAGTTGTGACTCCAGTAGTGATTGCGAAGGCAGTCTACATTGTCTAGATAGAGTGTGTAGAACTGGCGGGGAGTGCTACAGAGATCCAAAATGTGTCACTTCTGAGCCTGGCTTCATATATTCTTGTCAGAATAATCATGTGTATTGTTTTCAGACACAGAATGACTGTAGTACTTCTATTTGCGACTAATAACAATAATAGATATTGCTTGTGATAGTAGGCGGATAACTTCAGTCTACTATCAAGCAACATCAACCTTGATGTCTGATAGTATCGCGGTGAAATTGTAGCATTCGCCTGTAGTCGTATAAAGGAAGGATAATCTTATTTTTTTCTTTATCGTACTTGGATTTTCTCAATCTAATTATCGCTCTATCCCTTCTGGATTTTTTGACTCTCTTTGAGATTGTATTTAGCCTAGCTCCAGAATAATAAAAACCTTGCTTAGAACCACTTTTGTTTAGGTAATCATTACTTGGCAGAACATGAAATGAGTACTTCTTAGCAGTTTTTTTATGCTTTTCATGTTTTCGATAAACCCAAACTGGTTCATAAAAAACCTTCCCAAATCTAACTCTTCCCTGATAAGTTTTTCTCCGTCCTCGAGTCTTTGTCTTAAGCAAATCAAAATAAAAGATCATCCCTCCATTCGTATAACGCCATCTTTGATTTGAAACAAAGTTACCTAAAGAATAGGCCACCAATCGTTTCCGCTTCCGGCCATAAATATCTTCCATCTGCAAAAATTTATGAGGTTGAAGGACGTGCGGATGAGAACCAAGTACAACGTCAGCACCATGACGGAAGGCATGGCGAGTATATTCTTTTTGCAATGCTCCCGGCCAGCGCTTATATTCCTCACCAAAATGATAAATCATGATAATAGCATCAGCTCTAGCGCGATGAGCCAAGCTAAGATCAGCACTAATTTGCTTTTTGTTTAATAAATTAACTCTAAGTCCAGAAGGTATTTTAATACCATTAGTCCCATAGCTATAATTAAGAAATACTAAACGAAACCCTCGCTTTTTAATAAAGAGAATTCGTCTTTTTTTCCAATCCCTATTGGAGCTATAAGTCCCCAGAGTACGAAAACCAATCTTTTGAGTAACTTTAATCGTGCGTACTAGACCCAAGCGGCCGGTATCTAGGCTGTGATTATTGGCTAAGCTCAAGACGTCCACTCCAGCCCTATAGAGAGCCTTCGCCAGAGAATCGGGGGAGCCAAAGTTAGGATAGCCCT
>JABAAI010000091.1 GCA_014238825.1 Leptospirales bacterium | reverse complement strand
TCCAAGATATCATAAAAATATAGAAGCTTTAGTCAGAGCCAAGAGCATGAAATCTCAGAGTAGTAAAAAAATATCACAAGCCATTATGGAAAGAAATATGATTAAAAAGCCTCAAGGCTATGTAGTGCGTTCTGATAGGAGACTAAATTTGTATAATGCCTTATGGACAATAGATTGTGGTGACTTTCTTTCCTATCTAAAGGAAATAACAGCCCCTATTTTACTTTTGATTGACAAGGATAGAGTCAATAATAATTACTATAAGTTGTGGCGTAAACAAATGAAATTTATTAAAAACAAAACTGTTAATTATAAAATGAAAGGTGGTCATTATTTACATGCACATTATCCAGAGGAGACAGCCGAGGAAATTATGAATTGGTTGGGGAAAATCTGAAATTATTATTTGTAATCATCATTTGAAATTATTATGATAAAATCTAAGTTTATTACTAGTGTCGCAAGCATCGTTCTTATTCTAATTTTTTGTACTTGTGGTTCTACCACCCCCGATGAAAAAGTTTTAGAGCGGGTTAAGCAATCTTTTTTAGAGATGCGTTTCTATGCTCCATATTTAGATCAAATTAAAGGAATGGATGATAAGCAATTATTTGAAAATAGCTGTAAGCATAATCGAGTAAATTGTACTAAGATACTTGAGCTACTCAAGAGCAAAGATAAAAAGTTTTATGAAAGGCTAATGAGTTCGAGGTGAAGCCGACACTTGTTCTTTTTTCTTAATTCGTATCCCTTTCATTTTCAATAAATGATTGCTTATATATGATAGGTCTAGGGATAGAAAGTTCTTGTGATGAAACAGCAATTGCAATAGTCAAAGATGGGACTAAGTGTCTTTCAAATATAATTTCTTCTCAGATAGAAATGCATGCCCCCTTTCACGGGGTAGTACCAGAAATTGCTAGTCGAGCTCATCTTGAAAAAATTAATTTTGTTTATGAAAAGGCTTTAGCTGAAGCAGACTGTTCATTAAGAGAGATAGATTATATTGCAGTTACTGTCAAGCCTGGTTTACTTGGCTCTTTGATGATGGGAGCTAGCTTTGCTAAATCACTAGCCCTAGTTTCCGGATTGCCTATAGTGAAAATAGATCATGTGGAGGCTCATTTGTACGCTCCATTTTTGGAAGTACCTCGACCTAGTTATCCCTTTCTTGGTTTATTGCTCTCAGGCGGTAATTCAGCACTTTATTTGGTAAAAGGGCTAGGAGAACTGGAAGTGATTGCTGATACGATGGATGATGCTTGCGGGGAGGCTTTCGATAAGGTTGCAACGAGTTTAGGCTTAGAGCCGGCATATCCCGGTGGGCCAGTAGTAGAAAAAAAGGCAAAGGAATACAAAAATAATGAGAATAGTCCTTTATTTAAACCTTTGCTTAAGGGACGCAATGCGTCTGAGATTGCCTTTTCTTTTTCTGGGATTAAAACAGCGGTTATCTATGCACATCAAAAAGGATTTTCAGTCGATAGGATTTGCCATGATTTCCAAGCAACAGTGTTTGAATTAATAGAACGTAATTTAAAGAATGCTTCTCAAAGGACAGGCATCAAAACGATAGTGGCTGGTGGAGGGGTCCTTGCTAACTCAAGTCTTCAAAATCGCCTAGCTATACTCGCACAAAGAGAAAATATCAAATTGATCTGTCCTCAAAACAAAATACTTTGTACTGATAATGCTGCAATGGTGGCTGTTTTAGGATATTTTATTTATGAGAGCTTGGGAAAAAATTCTCATACTAAGATAAAAGAGCTCTATGCTCTTGATTTTGAAGTTGACAGTAAGCGATAGAAACATATATTGTTCTTGGATCATCGGATTTACGGGTTGTGAACTGAGATTTGTTGTATTTTTAGATTTATTTTTTGTGTCCGCAATTAAAGAAAAGTTAGCTTGGGTTCCTAACATTTTCACTCTAGCTAACCTTAGCTTGGGCTTTCTATCTGTACTCATTATCATTACAGAATATAAAAATACAGAAGCTTTATTTATTGTAAGTTCCTTAATCTTTCTTGCTGTCCTCTTCGATGGTCTTGATGGTTTTGCTGCCAGACAATTGCAAGCTCACTCCCCACTAGGCGCTCAGTTAGATAGCCTTGCCGATTTAATTACCTTTGGTGTTGCCCCTGCTGCTCTGATGTATTCTTTTAAATTTTCGGAGATGACTTACTCTTTTTCTGATGAGTTTACAATATCTTATGGCATGTTTATAACTCTAATTTGGCCAGTATGTACCGCTTATCGTTTAGCCCGTTTTAACGTCCAAAAACTAAAAAATAGTTTTACTGGTCTTCCTGCTCCTATAGCTGGTCTCATTATTGCCATGACACCATTTGTTTTTAATCAGACAATTTTGTTGCTACCAGACTTTGTCTTGCTAGCTCTCTATATAGTTTGTGCTTTTTTAATGGTGAGCACCCTCAGCTATACAAAACCACAGTTGAATTTCCTGCATCGCTTTTCAAAGGGGCGCATAGCGATTGCTGGTGTTTGCGTTGTCTTGTTAATAGGTATTGCTGCTTGGCGCTATGGTTTAATTCATGTGACGACAGGCATATTTATTATAGGGCTACTCTATCTAGTGACTGGTATTGTTTCGTTTATAATTCATAAAATACAAGAATATCGCTTTTAATAATAAAATATGTTTTCATATCTAAAAAGACATATTGGTCCACAGTCAGATGATGAAAAGCTTATGTTAGAGTGCCTAGCTAAGAATTCATTAGATGAATTGACGGATGAGGTTATTCCCAAATCTATTGCTCTTGACACACCCCTTGCTATAGAAAAGGCATTAAGTGAATATGAATTCTTGGAGGAGATTAAAAATATTTCTCAAGAAAATAAGGTCTTCAAAAATTATATTGGTGAGGGATATTATAACTGCATTACACCGACAGTTATAAAACGGAATCTATTTGAGAACCCTGGGTGGTACACCCAATATACTCCCTATCAATCAGAGATTTCTCAGGGACGTCTTGAGAGTCTTTTTAATTTTCAAACAATGATAGTAGAACTAACCGGTTTGGAAATTGCCAATGCTTCGCTACTAGATGAGGCGACTTCTGCTGCTGAAGCGATGACAATGCTCTATAATATAAATAGCCAATCTTCTTCTAAAATAGATGGATCTAAGGCCAATACCTTTTTTGTATCTCGTGATGTTTTTCCCCAGACACTTGATGTGCTTAGGACTAGAGCTGAGCCATTTGGCATTAACTTAGAAATTGG
>JABAAI010000090.1 GCA_014238825.1 Leptospirales bacterium | reverse complement strand
AAGACGAACGGCATTATCATCACTAAAGGCAATTCCAGGAATAATAGCAAGGTCATAATGTTCTAAGAGGTGAGTACAAAAGACCTGCGAATAAGAGATACTAGGAGTATCCTTCCTTTGCTTCTTTAAAATACTCTGAAAACGATCTACCTCATAAATTTTACTTATATTAGGAAAAATGTAAAATGCCCCTTGTGGCATAGGAGTTTCCATTTTAGGTATAGAAGATAACATTCTGTAAATCAAATTACGACGTTCCCGAAAAGCATTACGCATCTCCTCTATACATTTATTGCCTTTACTAAGAGCAGCGATGGCTGCGGCCTGCGATATAGATGATGGATTTGAAGTAGATTGCCCTTGTAACTTTTCCATTACAGAAATAACTGCACTTGGGCCAGCACAAAAGCCAATCCGCCAACCTGTCATACTATAAGCCTTACTCACTCCATTTATCACAAAACACCTATCTCTAAGTTTTGGAAATAGCATTGGGATGTTATAAAATTTAATATCTTCATAAATCATATGTTCGTAGATATCATCTGAAACCAAAGTAATATTAGGATTAGAGACTAGAACCTCACCCAAAGCCATAAGCTGCTCTTTATTGTACAAGCTACCCGTTGGGTTAGATGGTGAGTTTATAATTAACATTCGTGTACGAGGTGTAATTGCTTTTTTAAGTTTTTCAGGACTAAGGAGATAATTTTCCTGCTTAGTACAATATACTTTAACTGGCTTTGCTTCTGCTAGCTTAATTTGATCGGGATACGAGACCCAACAAGGGCTTGGTAAAATAACCTCATCCCCTGGATTGAGGGTACTCATAAAAAGGTTATACAAAAGTTGTTTAGCTCCCGTACCAGCACTTACTTCATTCACTAGGTATGAAAGTTCATTTTCACGCTGAAATTTATCAATAATAGCATTCTTCATAGCAGGACTACCTCCGACTGCTGTGTACTTTGTTTGTCCATCTGCTATAGCCTGCTTAGCCGCCTCTTTGATGTGTAAGGGAGTATCAAAATCAGGCTCACCCGCTCCAAAGCTGATCAGATCTCGTCCCGCTGCCTTTAGCTCCTTGGCCTTAGCAGTAATTGCCAGAGTGGCAGAGGCTTGAATTAGACTCATTCTTTTTGCTATTTGTACTGTCATTTTACACTATTATACTATCTTCCTTGTTTTTTAGGTCCCCTTTCTAAAAGACGAATACTATTTTGAATCTTTGCTGCCTCTTCGTACTTTTCTTCATGAATGGCACGAAACTTACTCAAATACAAAGTTGCTAATTTTAAAGACTTCTTATTATTCTTCTTAGGAGTCTCTTTTTTATTTATGCCAAGCCCAATAGCATGGGCAAAGTTTATTACATCATAGCGAGGATATTTGTCTTCCATCATTTTTATTATTTTATGAAAATATACGTGTTCTTTATTTGATACCGATTCATATGCTTTGATATACTGCTCTAATTGATCTATGCAAGAGACCTCTTCTGATTCTATCACGTTATTCTTAGTAGCATTGTTTTTCCAAGGCAATGAGAGCGATTGCTTTTTTTTCCTTAGCTCTTCAAGCGAAGTTTCAAAATAATCTCGACACATTTTAACGTATGCCCCCACCACAGCATCAAAATCCTTAATCCGCTTACGAAAGTACATTCTTAGTTCCTTTTCGTCATCAGGCGGAGAAAAATCTACTAATTGAGTAATATCAGAATCAGGATTTAATTCTAATAGTCTTAATAACTCGTCTTCATTTTCTATAGCAAATGGAGGAAATGCAATAACAGGGAAATAATTATCAATACCAGATGCACGACTCACAACTACGTTACAAGCAATTATTTGGCTCCCCTCAGATATGGGGTTATAACTACCAACATAGGCAAAAGCAATCAGATTCCCACTTGGTCTACTTGGTTCTCTTTTGATAAAATTTACAAAATCAAACACAGATGCTAATACTTAAATATATATTTAAAATGCCAAGGAAAAAAAATTATATCTAAAATTTTTATATATAAAATAATTTCATAAATAATGATAGAATTATAATTATTTATGAAATATAAAAAAAAAGCAGAATGTACCCCAGATGTCATTATAATTGGAGGGGGACTAGCTGGTTCTTGTACTGGATATGCCCTCCAAAAACACGGCCTAAAAGTTTTGTTAATAGAAAGGCATCACAGCCTTGCTATGGAAGCCTCAGGGCAAGCAGCAAGTAGCGCTCATCCAATTCTACATCGCCAGGCTAGCCCCAAAATGTGCTTGGGTCTAGCAGGATTTACATGCCTTAGAGAGCATATTAAAGAATGCCTAGAAATAAAAAATAAGACTAAGTTATGGTTCAAAGAATGTGCTATGCTACAACTAGCTAATAAGCCAATATTAAAACAACGCTTTCTTTATGGTATAGACCTAGTTAATTCAAAATTTTCTGCTCTTAATCTTTCTGCAACACTCTTAGAAACTGAGCAGGAGCTTAGAGAACATTGTGGCTTTAATTGTCGTTATGAAGGGGTATATTTCCCTCAAGCACTATGGGTTTCAATTCCTCAACTCTGTCAAAGATATCTTTCTCATTCTAATATCAAAACAATGCTAAACACAAAGGTACTAGAGCTGAAATATCAAAATAATACTGGTCTCTGGCAGGTCTATACAAGCACAAAAGGGATATCCAAAACATTTCAGGCACCTCGCCTAGTCTTATGCACCGCCAACGAAACCATAAATTTCAAGTCTCTAAATCTTGATAAAATACCATTGCAAGCGGTAAGGGGTCAAAGCTTTCTTGGACCCAAATCAGCTATCAGCCATAAACTAAAATGTATCGTTAGCTATGACGGTCATGCAATCCCTGATATCGATGGAAAAGGAACTACTCTCGTCGGGGCTAGCTTTGAAAAATGGAATACAAATCCAAAAAGTGAAGGAACGCAAAACATCAGACTCTATGATAAACTTATACATTGCATACCAGAATTATCAGAGCATCTACCAAGCTTAGGATATACCACTGAAGCTGAATGCCACCTCTATTTGAATCAAGTAGCCACGCGCGTTGCCTTTCGTTGCACTAGCCCCGACCGCCTCCCCCTCTGTGGCCCTATTCCTAGGCAATTTTATAGCTCAGAGCTAAAAAACAAACAAGAAGATCCAAGCCTATATATTAGCACAGCATATGGTTCACACGGTCTCTTGTATGCCCCATTATGTGCCGAAATTATCGCAGCTCAAATATGCCATGAGAAATACGAGCATCCTTCTTTTAGTACTATAGACTT
>JABAAI010000008.1:14252-19312 GCA_014238825.1 Leptospirales bacterium | reverse complement strand
AAAAAGAAAAAAAAATTTGGAAGCTAATTTTTCAATTAGATGCAAGGATGCCTCACCTTATTCGGTCTATGTGCAAGATAGCTTGAGACCTTGGGAAGATGGGCGTTTATCAGAGATAGGCAAGCACAGTCAGTATTTTCTTTTTACTCAGGCTAATTTACCAAGAAAATTAATCGATAGCTTTCTTGATGCTAATAAAAAATATTTTCCATATGGAAGAAAGGACCCTCATGTTTTTTGGATGAAGGACGGTGAGAAAAGTAAAAATATTTCTCAGTTAAAAGCAACATACGAAAAACTGCTTAAACTAGGCGTTGATAGGAAGGCTTGTATTTTTGCTCTAGGTGGGGGTGTTGTCGGTGATTTTACAGGATTTGTGGCAGCAACCATTTTGAGGGGCATAGATTTTATTCAAGTACCAACAACTTTGCTTGCTGCTGTTGATGCTAGTATTGGTGGTAAAGTAGCTATAAATATAAAATATGGAAAAAATATGGTAGGTAGTTTTCATTATCCAAAATGTGTTTATATAAACTTAGATTTTCTTAATAGCCTTTCTCAGCGAGAATGGATTTGCGGGTGTGCAGAAATGCTCAAGCATGGTCTTATCGAAAGGACAGGTCAAGTATTAGAAAATTTGTTTAGCTCTGCTTCTTCGATGAGTGATCCAAACTCTCCCAAATTCAAAAAGGCATTAATTCAATCTCTTCGTGTAAAGGCAAAAATAGTAGAAGAAGACGAGAAGGAGCATGGTCTTCGCATGGCTTTGAATTTGGGACATACAACTGCTCACGGTTTAGAATCACTCAGTCGTTATCGCCGTTTTTCGCATGGCGAAGCTGTGTCTCGGGGGCTAGTTACTGCATTATTATTGAGTAGAAATATCTTAGGATTATCAGCGTCTTTTGTAGCTGAGTTTTTGGAGAGGATGGAAATTTTTGAGCTGCCACGTGATAGTGCTGGCTATAAGGCCGAAGCCGTTTATAAACATATGTGCTATGATAAGAAGGGTATTCAAGGTAGTCCCCGTTTTGTACTTCTAAAAAGAATAGGGGAAGCACTTTGGGATCAAGAAATATCTTGTCACGAATTTAAAAAGGCTTGGGACGAGCAGGTACAGCGTTTTGGCTAAGGACTAGTCAAGCTGAATAATGTGAAACTATCTTGTAAAAGATCTGTAGTCTAAGTTAAACTGGCTATTGCCTTCTTGAAAGGCAGCTGCTACTTTTAGTAATTGCATATCAGAGAAAGCAGGGCTAGTAAATTGAATTCCTATCGGTAGTGAACGTTTGTCTAATCCTGCTGGTACACTGATGCTTGGCAATGAGGCCAAAGCCGCTGGGATAGTACATAAATCGCTTTGGTACATGGTCAAGGGGTCTTTACGTTCACCAAATTTAAAGGCTGTGTGTGTTGATGTGGGACCTATGATTATAGATACTTTTTTAAATAAATCACTAATCTCATTTTTTACAAGTTGAGCAGCCTGCTGTGCTTTCTTGTAATAGGCATCATGATAACCACTGGAAAGGACAAAGGTTCCCAGTAAAATCCGTCTTCGAACTTCTTTACCAAAGCCTTCGGTGCGCGAGCGAATATATAATTCTTTAAGGTTTTTTACTTTGTTATTTCTATGACCATAGCGCACTCCGTCATAGCGACCAAGGTTGCTTGAAGCCTCTGCTGTTGACAAAATATAATAGATAGGGATGAGATATTCTTCCAACTTAGATTCTAGAGGGATTACGTGGGCCTTTTTTGCAATAAAGAAATTTTTTGCCTTGTCTATGGCTTCTGATACTTCAGCTTGCATGTTGGCATTTTTGGGTAAGAGGACGCCTACTTTTAATCCTTCCCAATCTTTGTGCTCCAGTTTAGGAATACTATTATTGATAGGTTCACTATCTGCCCGTGGGTTTGAAGTAGAGTCTAGAGGATCATGACCATTTATGGCATCAGCTAAGACGGCACAATCAGCAACACTGCGGCCCAAAGGTCCAATCTGATCTAAGCTAGAAGCAAAGGCGACTAGTCCATAGCGTGATACACGCCCGTAACTGGGGCGTAGTCCGATCACCCCGCAAAATGATGCCGGCTGTCTAATCGAACCACCTGTATCTGAACCTAGAGCTAGTGGAGTAATACAAGCAGCAACTCCTGCAGCAGCCCCACCAGATGAGCCTCCCGGGACGCTATCTTTCTGCCATGGATTGCATGTTTTTTGAAAGGAAGAGTTTTCCGTAGAAGAGCCCATGGCAAATTCATCCATATTGCTTTGACCAAAGAGGACTGCTCCCTCTTGCTTTAGTTTTTTAATTACTGTAGCATCATAGGGGGCTATGTAATTTTTTAAGATACGAGAGGCACAGCTGAGCTCTTTACCCTGCTGAGAGATATTATCCTTTATACTTACGGGAATGCCGTCTAGGGGGCCGAGACTTTTAGCATTCTGATAGCGCTTGTCTGCATGCTTTGCCTGCTTTAAGATATCTGCTTTATCGTAGCGAATAAAAACGCCTAGTTCTAGGTGTTTCTCTGCTTGCTCTAGGCAGGCTTCGGCTAATTCACTAGCGGTGTATTCTTTGCGAAGGAGGGCTTGTCTGTGTTCAGTGGCGGTATGAGAAACTTCGATAGATATTTTTTTTTCACTCATTTAATGCTCTTCTGATTCTATAACCTCGGGGATCACAAAATATCCAGCTTGCCAATCTGGTGCAAGAGCAATAATTTGCTTAAGCTCTAATTCTGTGTTCTGCTGAATATCAGCTCGGGAAACGATTGTTTTTGGCTTAGTTTTTTGGACTTCATTTGTAATGGAACTAGTATCAATTTCTTTGATTTTATCAATGTAGCTCAGGATTGTCTTAAATTCCTTGTGAGTCTCTAGTAGGGCTTCATCATCGGGGTCCAAGCGCGCTAAAAAAGTGAGTTGACGATATTCCTGCTCTGACAGCATAAGTATATTGTGCTATTATGCTAGGAAGTCTTTGAGAGTCAAAGTTAAATTTTCTAAGTTAACGTTTTTTATTGAATTATGCTCTTTCAGGTTTTAACACATTTTCCAGAACGTTATCATTTTTATTTGGAAAGTGGCTTGCCAGCAAGGGCAATAAAAAAACAATTGTTTAGGGTTGAGCCGGTTTGCATCCGTGATTTTGCTGATGATAGCCGTAAGGGGCGCGTAGATGCTTCTCCTTATGGAGGTGGGCCTGGTATGATCTTGCAGGTTGCTCCTATTGACAGGGCTTTGCAATCACTGCCTGAATCGTTGCCTGTGGTTTTATTTACACCACGTGGGCGTCGTTTGAAGCAGGAAGATGTGTCGAGACTTGCCAAGAATAAAAAGGGTTACACTCTGGTGTGTGGCTACTTTGAGGGAGTAGATGAACGAGTTGCTGAGCATTTAGTAGACTATCAAGTTTCTTTAGGCGATTTTATACTTGGTTCTGGAGATTTACCTGCATTATGTTTTATTGAGGCGATAACGCGGCTTTTGGATGGTTACACTGGATCAGCTGAGAGCACAGTGGATGAGAGTTATACTAAAGGTCTTGATAGTGTTGCCGGTGTAAATGATGCGGTAAGGTTACTTGAATATCCACAATATACTCGTCCAAGAGAGTATAATGGTTGGAAAGTACCCGCAGTGCTTTTAAATGGAAACCACAAGGAAATTGAATCGTGGAGGAATGAGGAAAGTGTAAGGCAAACAAAGATGAGGTTTGAAAGTAAATAAAAGGAATAAAATTATGGACACAGAAAAGAAAGAAAAAACAGAAGCTACAAATAAAAGCGAAAAAAGTAAACAAGTTGATAATACTGATCTTGCCACTAAGGAAAAGGAAGCTCCGTTAAAAGAGCAAGAAAATAAGCAAGGATCAGTTAAGCAAGAATCGGCTAAGGAAGAGAGTTTAGAAAAAAAGACAAAGAATACATCGTCTATTATGAATATAAATGGTCGTAAGTTAAAAACAAGCTTGGCATTTCCATTTTTCAAAACAAAGCATCCTGATTTCTCTGTGGGGGATAAAGTGCGAGTTAACCTTCGTATACGAGAAGGAGACAAACAGAGAATACAGGTTTATGAAGGGCTTGTCATTGCTATTCGTGGTGAGGGTCATTCACGGAGTTTTACTGTTCGTCGCGTGACGCATGAAGTAGGAGTAGAGCGTATTTATCCCTATTATTCTGCTTTTACAGAATCAATAGAAGTTGTTCGCAGAGGTAGTGTTCGTAGATCACGTCTTTATTATTTACGCGATAAATCTGGTAAAGAGGGACGTATTCGTGAGGCCTTTCAACATAGACCTGATAAAAAAGGAAAATCTCCGGAAAAATCTATAAAAACAGACAAATTAAAGCTGACTGAAGTTAATGGACTAGATGATAAATCAGATAATATTGCTATAGTCGACGAAGGCGCTAAACAAAAAGCTAAAGCAAAGACTTCTTCTAGCGATCAGAAGAAGTCTTCCAAAACTTCCGGTCCTTCCAAATCTGCCAAAAAATCTAATCAAGGTGCTAAAGGCACTAAGAAGACAGCCAAGAAAGCAGCTAAAAAAGTTGTTAAGAAGCTTGATAGTACTGTCGCTAGTAAGGCTAGCGCGCTAAGCACTAGTTCTACTGTTTCTGCTAGAAAAAAAGTTGCTAAAGGTTCTGCAAAAACTGCTAAAAAAGTGAGTAAGAAGCTAAGTAAGAAAATAAGTAAGAAAATAAGTAAGAAATAGAAGAACGGTGCTAGTTTAGGGAAGTGTTTTGTCCTTTACAGAGCTTGAGAAAGAAATATACTTAGACGGTACTGTGGATTTAGTACTTGGCGTAGATGAGGCAGGTCGTGGTTCTTTGGCAGGACCATTGGGTGTTGCAGCGGTTGCTTTTTCCAAGTCGTTTTTCTTAGATCTTGCTAATGCTAAAGTTTCAGCAAGAAATGTATCGATGCCATCAATTCAAGATTCTAAACAGTTATCTCCTTTGGCAAGGGAGAAGAGTTATTCTATAATTAAAAAGTATGCCAGTTTTGTTGCGATAGTATATGTTTCTAATCGAATTATTGATAGAAT
>JABAAI010000008.1:0-14154 GCA_014238825.1 Leptospirales bacterium | reverse complement strand
AGCTCTTTTGGATTGGACATCTATCTTGCAACTGGATCCCTCTCAAACATTTGCCGATCGTTTGATTGCTCGGATCAAGAATAGCGAAAAAGAAGTTCTAGATGAGATTAGCATTCCTAATTATTTTAAGCGTTATATACCATTAGAAATTTTAGCTGATGATTTAGCTAGTAGTTCCAAGAGCGATACTTATAGCTCAGCTTCTTCTTATATCACTAGTAATAAATTTAAATTTATTGCCTCTCTATTTTTTAGTAAATACTCAAAAAAGACTAGGAACATTTTATTCTTGGGTATAGGAGCTCTGATTTTATTTTTACTATTATTATTTAATAGGGATTGTTCATTATTAGCTCCCATAAGCTCATTTTTTAAAAATAGAAATTTAAGTATCACCTTAGCCCAAGCTCCCAGTGATGGTGCCATATTGGCTCCAGAACAATACACAGGAGAGTTACCACCAATAATATATGGTAGTCGTCGTGAAGCTATTGCCAAATATATTTCGGCGCGTAATAAAATCATCAAGGGAGAAATCAATCAGGCTCGTCTCATCTTAGGTCATTTAGAGTTATCAAACGTTAATTTTGAATTTAAGGAACGAGTTTTGTTGCTAAGAGCTTCCATTCCTCTTTTAGCTTGGGATGATTTTAAAGACTCGCTAAAGCTTAGTGATATTCAGCAAAGCCCTTATTTATATAGAGATGCTCAAATTTTTTGGAAGGGAAGGTTACGAGCAATTATACCGGGAGCCAAAAAAATTCTCTTAGAGTTAGAAGAACCTATGGAAGTTTTTACTAGCACAGCTAAGAGAGCAGATTATCAAGCTAATACTATAGCCGAATCTAAGTTGCCTTTGCTTTTGGTCGAATATCTTGTATCTGCTTCAGAAAAGGCAGACGTTATGGAAGAATTAGAAACAAAAAAATACGTGCAAGTATTTGGTATTTTTCAAAACATTAATAAAAAACAACAAATTATAAATATTCAAGCACAGAAACTCTTCTTTGTATCTGAATAATAATAGCTATAAAGCATATTTTTCACGTAAATTATGTATTTCTTTCTGAAAGCCATTCCACATATTTGCTGGAGTATTTTGGAAAGTAGAATAAACACCTTGGCGATTTAAATCTATTATTTCGCTGATGCTAAAGTCGAGATGTCTATAATATTTGAAATATTCATCGCTTAGATTTATATCAAAAATTTCAGGATCATCTGTATTTACAGTACAAATTAGACCGTCGTTAAAATATTGTCGAACCGGATGATCTTTTGCCTCACGGACATATTTACCAGTGAAGATATTCGAGCTTAGGCATATTTCCAAGGGGACTCTTCTGTTTTTGAGTATTTCCAAGAGGGATGGGTCTTGAATAGCAGAAGTAGCATGCCCAATTCTCTCGGCTCCTAATTCCAAAACACTATCTCGCACAGACCAAGGACCATCATCTTCTCCTGCATGGGCTACGCATCGCAGTCCCTCCGCCTTTGCTTGAGCAAAGACATCTTTGAAATCGCGTGCAGGTCCCATGAGCTCGGCTCCACCCAAACCAATTCCTATAATATTATGCCTTTTTAGTTTTAATATTTTTTGCAGGTTTTTGCTAGCATTCTCAGCACCAAAGGTTCGTGAAACATCAATTAGGTACTTAATTTCTGGCCCCCCGCTACGACTGCACTCTGAAGAAAGGTAGTCTATAGTTTGGGCAATTTCGTTAAAATCTAAGCCATTAGCAATCATTCGCGAAGGTGCCAGAAAGACCTCTGCATAGCGGATATTGTTATTTTCCAAATAGCTTCGCAAATTATGAAAGATAACTTCAAAATCTTCTGGCGTTTTTATCGCATCCAAGATAAATAAAAAGAGTTTTACAAATTCTTGTAAATTTTTGAATTTATAAAGAGTACTTATTTCTTCGTGATCACATTTTACTTTGTTTTTTTCCATAAGCTTTATCAGAGTTTCTTTTGAAATACAGGCTTCCATATGAAGATGTATTTCTGTTTTTGGCATCTCCTTGAGGAAGGCTAGGACATTTTTATCCTGTGGACTAACTTTTTCTTCTTGTAATGGCTTTGTTTGCCTGATTTGCGAAGAGGTTACTTGATCGGTAAAGAGAAAACTTTCGTTTAGCTCTTTGAGGGGATTTTCAATTTCTAAGTTTTCTAGTTCTATTTTCTGATTTAAGAGGATGTTGATTTGCTTATCAAATGAGAGATGTAAGGTGTCGCTATAAGGGCGTTTTTTTGAGAGTTTCTCTTTATTCTTTCTGAGATTCTCTAAGTCTAAATTGATGGTCTTGAGTTTTTCCAGAATATTCTTAAAGCGTGTTATCATATATTTTTAATTAAATTATAGAACTCAAATATAGCGATCGTATATAGAGCAATTAATTATATAATAAGAGCTTAGGTCAAGGCATTATTATTTAGCTGAATAGAGAAGAAAATAGATTTTGCTGAAGATTCCTAAAATGAAGTTCTAAGTAGGGGCGAGAGAAAGAAACGAACTAAGAAGAAGTGACTTTTTAACGCTTCTTATTAGTTATCGGTTATAAAGCTTAGTACTATGTCGTGTTTATTTAGTTTTGTTTCTTTCATAACTGTAAGCAAAGAATAAAGAGAAACTTAATTTTAGTATAGGCAAGTCTTGTATTTATATAAGGCTTGCCTATACTAACTTTTTAGAATTATCTACTTAAAACGAGAGTTTTTTGGGTAGATTGCTTGGGTTAGGTATCACTCGGTAAGAACCTCTCTTTTTCTCATGATAGACCTCCCATTTTCCAGCAGCATTTTTCTTTACTGAAATTTCAATCCAAGTGTTAGGCTTGGCATTAAAACTCATATAGAATGGTTTCCCAGAGAGGGAGTCCTTATGAGTAGGGTGACTACTATCACCACCTGTATTAAGGGTAGTGTATTGCCTTAGTTGAAGGGCCACTTTTCCTGCTTTGGTCAGAATAGGACTTTTGACAGGATGTTTTTTGGACTTACGAGAGCTTATATCGACCACTCCCACTAGTTCAATGCCCTTCGTTAAAAGAAGTGATGAACTCGATCCAAAACTAAACTTTACTAATGATGTCTCTGGTACCTCATCAGTAACAAAAATACGAGCGGGAGCACAATTTACAGCAAATGATCCCATTACTACAGTTAAGAGTAGTACCCATATAGCATTTTTTTTACTTTTTGAATATTTTTCTATTATCATATAAGTATTAGACATTAAAATTTCAGAAAAGTTGTTAAAAAAAATAGCTTTAGTCTTTTTTATTAGACTTAGATTTAAGTCATTATCTTAAGCATAAAATAGTTCTTTCTTTTCTAAAAAGATATTCTTTTCTTGACAAGCTCGCTTTAGTGATGCCCTTAATTGCTAAGGGCAAGACTTATCTATGAAAGGACCGCTAGCAATATTTAGAAAGATTTCTTTTTCACAAAAGAAGTATTATAGATTTCTTTTCTTTGTGTCTTTGTTTTCGGGACTTGTATTTGGCTTTGCGGTCAGTGCTGTTGAGTTACGTTCTAGCCTTGCGTTACTCAAACGCTATCGTCCATCTACCCCCACGCGTCTTTACGATCGTAATTCAAAAGTATTTGCTGAGCTTTATCGGCATCGGCAGGAGCTTGTCTCTTTTCATGAAATTCCTCCTCATATTATTCATGCCTTTTTAGCCGTGGAGGACCTCAATTTTTATAATCATATTGGGATAGACTTTCTTGGTATTATGCGAGCCGCTATTAAGAATGTTTTAGCAGGTAAAATTGTACAAGGTGGCTCTACTTTAACTCAGCAACTTTCCAAGCAAATTTATTTAAATAGTGAAGGGCATCGTGAACGATCATTTACCCAGAAAATTAGAGAAACCCTTTTAGCTTTCCAAATCGAAGAGGCAATTTCAAAAGAAGAAATACTAGAATATTTTTTTAATGTTGTTTATCTAGGACATGGTTGTAGGGGGCTGGTTTGTGCTTCTCGTCTTTATTTTAATAAAAAAGTTTCTGATTTGAGCTTAGCAGAAGGAGCTCTTTTGGCACGGATTCCTCGTTCACCAGTGGCATATTCTCCATTTAAGAACCCAAAGAGGGCGATGACTGTACATTTGTATGTTCTAAATAGAATGGCAGATGCTGATTATTTACCAGCTAATCAAGTTAATGAATTACATCTTAGTTTTTGGAAAGATTATTGGCCAAAAATTATCCTTCGCTCATCATCTCAGAGTGCTTGGGGGACTAGACTTGATATTGCACCTCACTTTACAGAATATGTTCGCCAAATTTTAGAAGCGACGCCAGAAATTGAAAAAGATGATATTTATTCCAAGAGTCTCAAGATTTATACGACTTTGGATTTGGATCATCAGAAAATAGCACAAGAAGAAATGGAGAATATGCGCAGTACTATAAGTAAGACAGCCTTAGCCTATGCATTGCAGGGTGGTGTGAGTGGAGTAGATTTTAAACTTTTTGAAGTAATGAATACTCTCCGCTTGCTCTTTAAATTACCTCAACCAATCATTGCCAAAATGACAAAGAAACAAATCTTTCAAAAGACTCTTGAAGAGGGTTCTTTGGATGGTTTGCAGATTCTTAATTATTTAATGCCCGCAGATAATGAAACAGAGGCCTTTGAGAATTTTAGCTTTGATACTTTTCATCAAAATATAAGTGCTAGTTCTAAGAAACTTCGTGTCCAGCAGGCCTTTGTGAGTATTCAACCCCAGACGGGTTATATTACAGCTATGATAGGAGGCAGTGATTTTTCACCACAAAATCAATTCAATCGTGTTTTACAGGCACGGAGGCAACCAGGGAGTGCCTTTAAGATTTTTGTCTATGGTAGTGCTTTGGAACAAAGAGCCATAAGTACTATGAGCCCTATCAATGATTCACCTTTTCTTAGAACAGGCTCTGATGGTAGTTCTTGGTCTCCTGAGAACTATGACCCCGGCTTTCGTGGTTCTGTAACAGCAAAACGGGCCTTAGCCTCTTCGCTAAATACTTCTGCTGTTGAGGTCTACTATAAAACGGGTCCAGAGGCCATTATTGATTTTGCTTCTCGACTAATGAAGATTCATAATCCACGCGGACGTTTTCATGCAGAGCCTACTTTAGCCCTAGGGGCAAGCGAGATTACACCTATGGAACTTAGCAAGGCTGTTGCTATAATTGCTAATGGTGGTCGAGAAGTTATTCCCTTTGCCATTCGCTATGTGACTGATGGGAGTGATAATCTTATTTATAGTCAGGAAAATGAAATCAGGAAGGCTTTTGTTATTAGGGCTCGCGAAAAAAAGCTTCAAGTTATTGAGCCTGCTTTGGCTTATATCCTAGGCAAAATGTTATATTATGTAAGCACCTCCGGTACGGCTCGCTATGGCTTACGAAGCGTTGGCAGGGGTGGCTTTAATGGTGACATCGCATCTAAGACAGGAACTACATCTAATTATTCTGATGCTTGGATTACAGGCTTTAATCCAGAGTATGCAGCTACAGTTTGGTTTGGTTTTGATAAATCTAGTGTTACTCTTGGTCCTGGTCAATCGGGCGGTGGTGTTGGCGCACCTGTTATAGGAAGTTTTTTTCGTAGAATTTATAAGAGTAAAGATAAACCTTACCCTAGTTTTAAAGAACAGGCTCAATGGATAAATGTACCAAAAAATGTGGTTAAATCCAAATGCAATGGCCTTGCTTTGGGTCCTAGGATCATAAATGGTAAGGAGCAAAAGTTAGTAGAGGATGATTCGTGCCAAGGGACACGGATTTATGATGAGCGCGAGCTTTTGATACAAGAATTAGGGATAACGCCAGAAGAGCTTGGTGTAGAAGCTGGGAAGAAAGTAGAATTTCAGCGTTGAAGAAAGCTTAAAGAAGAAAGCTTAAATTAGGTCTACCATAGTATTGAAATACGTACTTTTTGACATGATGAATACACTTGTTAGTGAGCCATATCCCAAGGCGCTAGAGGGACTTTTAGGAAAGCTGAAGCACAGGAGGCATTTTTTTATTTATAAAAATAACGAAGCATCTTATGCCTTTGAAAGAGGCGAAATTTTTGAAGCAGAGTATTTTAAAAATTTTTACAAAGAGCAAGTTCGGCCAGAGACTTTAAGACTTTTACCAAATCCAAAAAAAATCAAGAAAGCCCTTTATTCAAAAATCAACTATCTAGCAGGGATGAAAGATCTTTTAGAATCTTTGATAGAGAGAAAAGATGTTTTTATTGGAATTGCATCCAACTATTCCGAATGGTACGAATATATCTTAGATGCTCTACCTCTACTCAGGGAGTGTCATTATTTATTTTTTTCCTGTGAGATGGGGATACGGAAACCAGACGCTGCTTATTACAAACTCATTTGGAATGCCCTAGAAGAAAAAGAGAAAGAAAAAAATACAACTAAGGAATTATTAGCAAAGGATATTCTTTTTATCGATGATAGGGAGATTAATTTAGAAGTACCAAGGGAATTTTGCTGGCAAAGTCATCTTATACAAAATGCTTACGATGTACGTAAGACCATCTATAAATTTCTTGAATAGATATTCTCAGCGCAAGGCTTAGCTACTAGGACTTATCATCTCGCAATTACCATCAAAGACTACCCCATCTGCAATCTGTAGCTTTGGTGTCTTAATATTGCCAGTAAGTTTTGCTGTAGATAGCATTTCAACTCTATTAGAAGCTTCGATATTACCTATAACCTGTCCTCCAAGGAAAACAGTCCCCGCCTTTATATTGGCTTTTATGTTTGCCGTTTCAGAAATTAAAAGAATACCATTGCTTATGATTTCACCTTGAAAATCACCGTTGATTTGAAGTGGCTTTTCGAATTCTAGTGTGCCTATAAAATTTGAGCCGACCTGTGTGATGGTATAGACTGTTCCATCTTCTGTTACTTGGGGGATAGTGCTATTTTTTTTTCTTTCTGCCATTTTTTTTTACCACTTTTTAGCTAACCCTATCTATATTTTAATAATAAGCAGTCTAATGGGAGTTAGGGTCTTATAATGGCTAAAATCACGCAAGCATTTTTTATGCTTTAGATGCAGCTTAAACGTCTATATTTTTACGATGGTAATTTACAAGTCGACTAAAATCGTTTATATTGTTTATTAGTATTTTATTGGGATAAACGACTATCTTGTCGCGCGATACAAATGAATTGACTATATTTTGTACTTTTTCTAAAGGTAAGCCACACCATGATGCTAAATCATTTATTGTTATGTTTAGCACTATCCGAGGAGAATTTCCATATTCGGGGTCTTTCTCTGCAAGCATAAGAAATACATCACTTACTCTAAGCTGTGGATTTTTGATATGCATTATTTGTAAACGACGTTTAGCATCATAGATCCTTTTGCAAAAAATAATTAAGAGGCGTAGACCAAATTGAGGATAGCCATGAATCATTGAATCAAAATCTTGACGATTAAATTTTAGAGCTCGCACGCTTCCGATGGCAATGGCGCTTGCACTACGTGCTTCCGTCTCTAGAATAGCCATCTCACCAAAAAAGTTTCCTTTTTCGATTACATCTAAAGTCTTCTGATTCTCACCGGTGGTTTTAGTGATTTTAACCTTTCCTTCGATGATAAAAAAACATTCGGTTCCCATTTCATATTCACAGAATATCATATTCTCGCTTTCAAAACTAGTGCCAAATTTTTGGTATAATGCCTCTAACATAAGCTTTAAACCCCGCCTTGTAATTTTTTTCTGGCTTTTGCCGTAACACTATCATCTGAAGGAGGCAGTGTTGCAACCTTATGGTATAAGATGCGTGCTCTTTCATTGTCACCTTCTAGTTCATGTATTTTCGCTAATTGATAAACACAATTTTTAGTATATTTCCCAGTAGTATAGGTTCTAACATATTTTGAGAAGGCTTGTTTCGCTTCAGTATATCTTTTTGATTTCAATAGAGCAATCCCAAATTCAAATTGAGACTGTGCATATAATTTTTTTTCTATGTTTGTTTTGGGAAAATGAACTTTAAGAAGTTCTTCAAAATATGTTATAGCACTATGGAGTTCATTTTCTGATAGAGCCTCACTAGCTTTTTTATAGAGAGCATTGAGAGGGGAATTTTTATCAGCAATACCTTCTCTAGTTAATGTACTTTCTATATTATTTTCTGATTTCATTGTTTTTTCTTCCATGTCTGCTTCTGGCTTTGGGTGGGGGAAACCTTCAGGGAATGAATTATCTTTTTTGCATAGTTCTAAAAGCTTATTTACTCGATCTTTATTTTTTCCATCTGGATAATTACTCAGATAGTATTTATAGGCATAGATGGCATGATTTAAGCTATGTTCTTTATGAAAGGACTCTGCCGTATTTAATAATTCGTAAGCATTACTTGTTTCTTTTCCTTTCTTAAAAATAGAGCGTAATCGGATATGAACATTACGTAACTCATTAGAAAATAGTTTAAGTGTTTGGATGATGAGGCGACTGTTATTGGCAATATATTTTTCAAATTCTTGCTGGTTAAAAACAACGAGGGTAGAGTTGGTAATGGCCTGTGCCGTCTCTTCACGAGGGAAATTGCCTAGGGCAGACTTAATACCAAAAAATTCACCTACTTTTAGTTCTTCTCGTTCTTCGGTCGTGGTCCCAGAGGCAGTACTAATTAAGGCGATTTTACCGCTTTGGAGGACATAGATATTCTCGCCCTTATCCATTTGGAAATAGACAATAGAACCAGTTCTGTAGTTGCGAACGTTTGGCATACAATTCCTATTGTGCTATTATCGGCAAAAAATCAAAACTATTTCTAGAGCTTGTCTTTTGTATTAAATTTAATAGGCTTTTCATGTTTTTTCCTTCATGTTTTCTGATAATTTTATCATTATTTGAGATTCTAAACTTCTCAAACGGCATTTTTGATGCTATAAAAATATCTTCAAGGCTAGAATCACCATATATTGGTTTCCCATTTTGCACAAGTAAATAAATATCTTCCATATTCATTTCAATGAGGGAAGAAACTGGGTCTTTATGATATTTACCATTGATTATCATAATATCAGCACTAGAGCCTTGTTCTAGGGAAGAAGTTGTTTTAGACCGGAAAGCAAGTTCTGAGTTCTTACGAAGCATTGCCAAAAAGGTTTTTGGATCTAGGCGCTCTGAATATTGCTTTTCATAGATTTTTCCCGCCATATTAATATCTTCTAATAAGTTTTTTGAGCCATACATTGCAGCATCACTTCCTAAGCAAACATTTATGCCTCGTTCTAGAGCCTCTTTGATTGGGGCTATTTTTTTGTAGATGTACCAGTTACTAACAGGGCACCAAACTAAATGGGCTTGGGCCGAAGCTATTTGGTCTAGATCATCTAGAGATAGTGAGAGACCATGGACTAGAACCGTATGACTGCCTAGAGCACCTGCTTCCTTTAGGATAGTGAGTGAGTTTTGACTTTCCTTATCAAAGCCTTCTGCAATATGTACTATAAATGGCAGGTCATGCTCTATGGCTTTTTCATATTCTTTTCGAATACCATCTCCCCATTCAAGGGCATAGGAGCAGGCGGAATGTGAAATTCCAAAGTCATATAGGCTTGCCGGTAAAATTTGATCTTGAAATGGTTTTCTTACGTGATGAGGGATGTGGTCTACAACTTGAGTTACCCCGCTTAAAATATTACGGTAAGAGCCCAGTTGATAAAGCTCAGCTGTTGAGAGTAACATGCGCTGGTTAAATATAGCAGAGGTTTTGATGTCATTATCCCAAGTCAGCCAATTTGTATAAGGACTTTCTTCTATTTCAGCCCCAAAAGATGGGTTGTTTTTAGGAACGAAAGGATAGTAGCTGGCAAGGAGGGTATCATGAGCATTAAAAAAACTAGGATATGCAAGAAGTCCGTTGAGGTTGACGGTGGCTAAGTCAGGAATAGTTTCCTCTGCATCTAGTACTTTTAAGATGCGTCCGTTTTTAATATGTAGGTTTCGTGATATATCTACTTTTACACCATCGTTTCGACTGTTCACCCCAGCATAGACAAGGTTTGCATTAGAAATTTGCCACTCCATTTTTTTCTTATCTCCGAGCTAAGCTATATTGTTTTGTTATGTTGTCTACTTAAAAAATAGTATTGACAAGACTTTTCAATACTATTTCATGACTACTATATATAAATAAAGAAAAGGTTTTAGGTTAGTAATAATGGAAACAGTAGCAGTAAATAAAGAAAAGAAAACAGAAGAAGTTACTATAATTGAACGGTTAAACTCTCAAATTAACGAAGAGCGTTTTTTTAAAGATCTTAGTACGATTCAGATGAACCGTATTACTGCACTATCAACATTGGCTAAGGGAATAAGTGTCGCAGATAGTAATTTACAGAATACAGCTATTGAAATATTAGAGAAGAATCTAGAGGAAAATCAATTTTCAATTGTATCTCAGTATATGCTGGGTGTATTAGGAATTCATCAGCAAAATCAGAAGCATATCTCAGCATTGCTTAACTTGCTTGATACCTTTGTTAAACTATCTAAATGGCCTATAGTTGACCATTTGGCAGATATCTTTTTAAGCTTTGAAGATAAGAACCGTGTTGCATTACGAGCAAAAGTAGAGAGTGTCGGGCATATTAAAGGCAAGAAGGAAGCACGTAGCTACTTGGAGAAATTGGCTAAGATAGATCGCAAAAATCCAGATGTTGCTAAAAAATATGGACTAAATATAATAGACGATGACCCTACGAGTGCCCTAAGATATTTGAAACAAGCTGGAGAGACTTATGCTCGCCTAAAAGATTATAAGAACTTGGAAATTATTTGGATGATTATCATCCAGCATGATTACAAGGACATGCATTTTTTTGAAAGGATTGAAAGAATTGTTCTTGGAGACAAGCATAAGGTTTGGTTGTCTAATCATCTGTCCTATTTGATTGAACCTTTTCGTGCTGAAGAGGCTTGGGATTACGTTATTTTAATTTTAAAAAAGATTTTACGCTACGAGCCACAGTCTTCGCGCATCCGGTCAAATCTTGTTCGAGCCTATCGTTCAAAATATGAGGGGCATTCTCTACTTAATGAATTTATAAAATTATCAGAACTAACAAATCATAAAAAGGCCGTAGATTCAAGCATTGCTAGTTTTGAGCGCAATATAGTCTTTGACCTAGGCAATTATGTTTATCACCGTACAAGAGATGTAGGTAAAATAATTCAACTTGATAGTGAAAAGGTAATAATAGATTTCTCTAATAATCCTGGTCAGGAAATGTCTATTCAAATGGCAATTCATAGCTTACAGCCTTTGGAAAAAGAGCATATTTGGACTCTTCGCTATGAGGACTCAGCGCTTATAGAAGACATGTTTCAAAATGATGTTCCACTGTTTTTAGAGACCTTGCTTTCTTCTTTTGGAAAGCGGATGACGATGCAATCAATTAAGCACGAGCTAATAGGTCGTATGATTCAAACTGAGGATTGGGCTAAATGGTGGTCGCGAGCCAGAGCGTTGGCTAAAAAAAGTCCACGTCTTGGTTTTAATCCCAATAAAAAAGATGAATTGATACTGAGGGATGTGCCTATGACCATCACAGAAGAGCTTTCTCTGCAGTTTCAGGGCGAAGCAGATTGGAATAAAAAAATGGAGATTGCTTATCTTACCTTACGTTCTGAAGATACAGAGGGTGCCTCATTGGTTGCCGTACAATTCTATAAAGAAAACGAAGATAATAAGGACGAACTCAAGTGCTTACATAGTTATTTCTTTTTGGAATATGCCAAAGTGGTACGAGATGAGGAGATAAATGATAGGAAACTGACTAAAACTATGGCTGAAGCTCTTATTAGTAAAAAGACGCCAGATGAATTGTTAGAGTGGTCAGTAAATACTCAAGTAGTTGAACTTAAGAAAGATTTTTTCAATATGATTGTTAAAAATCATGATGATTATACTACTATAGCAAAACTCTTCTTATTTGAGACACCCATTCGTATCCATCGCTATATTATTGGTGAGCTTATGACTTTGGGTCATGAGAAAGTTTTATGTGATTATCTCAATGAAGTATGTCAGATGTATCGGGAGCATATAGAAATTTTCTTATGGATAGCGCGTTCTATCCTAACTAAGCAATGGTCAGATTATAAGTGGATTTCAATTAAAGATGAAGACCTTATGCTACTTGTTTTTCGTTCTTTGAAGTCTTTAGTTCATCATAAACAAAATGTAGTTCGTCTTAAAAACACAGCAATAGAAACAATTTGTGGAACTACTAATATAACGGTAGAATCTCTTAAGAAACATGATGTCTTGGTAGAAATAGTTAAGAAAGTTAAGCCAGAATTTTTGCATAGACTCTATGTCCTTTTTCGTGATGTCCCTTATATTCCAGATGCCCATAAAGAAAATATCTTAGATTTTATGAAGGAATTAAACCCAGAGCTAAAAATAAAAAGCGCAATAGAGGAGGATGAGATTAGTGCTGATGCTGCTAAGGAAGAGAGTCTTTTCCCTGCTGATAATGTTATTTTGAGTTCAATGAAAGCTATTGAGCGAAGGCGTCACTATCTTGATAATTTAATTCATGTAGTTATGTCAGAAAACTCACGAGATATTGGAGAAGCCCAAGAAAAAGGTGATTTGCGTGAAAATTCTGAGTATAAGGCTGCTATGGAGCGTCAATCTCAGCTGCAAACTGAAGTAGTTAGCGTTAGTAACTCCTTACAGAGAGTCCGCGTTATTCGACCGGCAAGCCTTCGTTTAGATGTAGTGAGTATTGGCACCAGCGTAACGTTAAAAGTTTCGGGCTCTAAGTCAGAGGAAAAATTTACGATATTGGGACCATGGGATGTGGATACACCGAATAATGTTATTTCCTATGAGGCACCGCTTGCCAAGGCCTTAATTGGTTTTAAGGTAGGGGAAAACACCAAATTTAACGATAAGACATACACTATTAGTGAAATTAAGCCAGCCATGGTGCAAAGTTAGATTTTATACTTGTATTTTCAAAACTACTTCCGAAATTATAATCATATATCTGATTATATATACTTTTCTAGTTCTAATATTATATAGGAAATAATAATGTCTTCTAATCGTGAACGTGATGAATTAATACGCAAAGGCAATCAGGCCTTAGATGAAAAAGATTATCCTAAGGCGAGGGATTTTTTTATCAAAGCTGATTACAAGCTTGGATTAGTACGTATTGGAGACTATTATATGCATGAGAAACATTTGCCTCTTCTGGCGTATGGCTATTATAAAAAGGCAGACGCAGAACCTAAAATGAAAGATTTGCGTAAGCGAATGCTTGGTGTTATTGCTCAATGGATTGGCCATGATAAACTGCGTCCTGACTATAGAGACAATATAATGCCAAAAGGCATTTCCCCAGTAGAGACCAAGAATGATACAGATGAAATAAAAGTCTTTGTGGACCCTTTACTGAAGAGTAAAGCAGAGAAAATATTGTCTCAAAATATACTTTATTTAGCAGAGGAGTAGCGCGCAGTAGTTAAAAATGAAATTATCTCCCCTTTGCAATTTGGGAGTTGAAATCCCTTTTTTTCTTAACCCCTTATGTTTATATGTTAATCAAAGTTGATATATTAAGTTTTACCAAAAAATAAAATTTTGGTATATTTTATAGTACGAGACATCAAATAAATTAGAACGAGACTCCAAATTAGTAAGCACCATTTAATAAGTCAGAGAGAAAATTAGATAATGGCCTATACGATCGTTTCGGGTAACAAACCCTCGTCAGTAGCCCTACATCAAAATCATGCAATAGTATTTATCGAATTGTTTTAATAAAATGCCAAATATTTGTTCTAAATCTTAATATGCCAAAAACCAAGTGGGGTGGTGCTGAAGAGCCCACAATTAACAATTTCTTTAAAATTGAAAGCAGAACATTTTGAATATGTTCTTTAAAGTGCAGATCGACCGAAGCCAACCGCAGTATTTCATATCAACCGAAGTAGATAGAAATACTCCTTGGCGACAAGTGTCCTCGGGGACTCATATGGTCCACCAGCAGAGACACATGCCAAGTGGAAAAAATAAATTAGAACGAGACTTCAAATTAGTAAGCACCATTTAATAAGTCAGAGAGAAAATTAGATAATGGCCTATACGATCGTTTCGGGTAACA
>JABAAI010000089.1 GCA_014238825.1 Leptospirales bacterium | reverse complement strand
CTTTTGCCAAATTTCTGACCACGTCACCGCATCCGTCAGAGGGAATTAAGGCATTTTTAGAGAAGCGTCAACCAAAATTTAGCACTTAATGCTAGTCGTACCTGATGCGAGGGTCAATTAGCACATAGAGTATATCAGAAAAAAGCCGTCCTAACATTGCTAGAAAACTTCCGATGAGGATAATCCCTAGGATAACATTGTAATCTCTATCAAGCATAGAGTTATAGACCAAAAGTCCCATACCATCTATGTTAAATACTTTCTCAATTAGCAAGGCGCTTGTGAAAATTAAAGTAAAGATTTCACTCATGCGAGTAGCCAGAGGAATAAGTGCGTTTCGTAAAGCGTGGTGGCGAATTGCTTGCTTGTATGAGGCACCTTTGGCTAGGGCCGTAAGCATATATTTTTTACCGGCCTCATCTAAGAGGCTATTTTTTACTAAAATTGTTAGGAAAGCAAACTCACTAGCCATGTAAGCCAACAAGGGGAGAAACATATGATAGAGGAAATCTCCTAGTTGGCCTATCAAAGAGAGATCTTCAAAGCTTTCTGAGACGATTCCCCCAATCGGGAAAATATCTAGAAAGCTCCCCCCCGATAAGAAAATAATTAATAATAAGCCTAGAACGTAGCCTGGTATGATGTAGCCCGCAAATATTATACTAGAACTTATAAGATCATATTTAGTGCCGTGCTTAAGTGCTTTTTTTAAGGCTAGGGGTATACAAATCAAATAAGACAACAGAAAAGAACTAATGCCCAGGAAAAGAGAAATCGGTATACGACGAATAATCACATCCCAAACGGGTTCCTGATAAGAAAATGATTCACCCAAATCTCCTTGCACTAAGCGTCCCAGCCAATGAAAATAACGAATATAGGCCGGCTTATCATATCCAAAGTTTTTGCGCAATATTTCCAACTCATGCTCGGTAACTTCTTGGACGTTGCTAATTCCTGCTGCATTTAGTGATGAGCGGATCTTAGATATGTAATTCTCGATTGGTCCTCCCGGTAAGAACTGGATCAAGGTATAGAGAACAATGGTAATTCCAAGCAGGGTTGGTATTATCAAAATAATGCGTCTTAAGATATAAATTTTCATAACCGAGTTATCCGAAAAGCTCTTGCCATTTTTTTTCTACGTCACCTAAGTTTTCTGAGTTTCCTAATGGTGACAAATTAATTTCTTGCATAAAGGCGGTGCCTACTAACACGGCATCTGCGTATTTTTCTACTTTTTTGATAGCATCTCTATTTTCTAGCCCAGATTCAGCAACCACTATGGTTTTGGGAGCATGCTCACGAATTTTTTCGCTAAGCTTAGCACTAAGCTCAAGGTTTATTTTTAGAGTATCTAGGTCGCGATGATTGATGCCTATAATTTCTGCACCCAAGTTTAAAGCTTGCTCTAATTCCTTTTCATTATGCACCTCCACTAAGACCGCAAGCCCAGTTTTATAGGCTAATTCAAAAAGCGATTTAAGTTCTTGCTGTGATAAAATACGAACAATTAAAAGCAAAGCACTGGCTCCGGCATTCTTGGCTTGGTATATTTGTAGCGGATGAATAATAAAATCTTTCATGAGCAGGGGCAGCCCCGCCCGACTTGCTTGACTTAGGTGTTCTAATTGACCTCTAAAAAAATTATTATCCGTTAGGACAGATACGGCAGAGGCACCACATGCCTTGTACTGGCGGGCAATTTTCTCTGGATTATAATTCTCACAAAGTAGACCACGGGAGGGACTAGCCCGCTTTGATTCTGCAATCACGCGTAGCCTATCGTTATCGTTTCGCTTAAGTGCCTGAGTAAATCTCAATGAGCGTTCATCATTAGCTAAGTTAGCAAGGATATTATTTTTGTTTTGCTCTAATCGCTCAATTTCCTTATGCTTAGAAGCTATAATTTCTGACAATAGGGACATTTTCATAGATGATGTAATCTGTTTTTTGCTTCTCTATACCAAAAGTGGGCTAGGCTTACATGAGTGAAATTCATGGTAAAGGTATCATATAAAATATAACCCGACAAGTTTTTTCTTATAATTACAAAAAAATAATAAAATAAAAAACAACGGATAAAATATATGAAATATAGAAATTAAAAAACAATCACAAAAAAAATAAGAAACTACCCGTCCTTAGAAAGGGAATGAGCAGAGCAGAGGCAAAGCCAGACAGAAGCTAATTTGCTTTAGTAGATTAACTTTCGATAAGGGGCACACTACCCTCTTGCTGTATTTATTTCTTAGTACTTTTACCAGCTTTGCGAACAATATGCTCGTCTGCATAGCGGACGCCTTTGCCTTTGTATGGCTCTGGAGGGCGGAGATTGCGAATTTCAGAGGCCGTTTGTCCCAACTTTTGTTTATCAATAGACTTCAAGGTGATTTTAGTTTGGTCTTTAACAATTGCTTCTATTTCATTTGGTAGCAGATAGTGCAGGTCATGTGAATAACCTAGGGAAAAGACCAGAGTCTTTTCTTTTATTTGCACTCTATAACCGACACCGATTAGCTCTAATATTTTTTCCCAGCCTTGGCTAACACCATGGATATTATTTTTTAATAATACCTGAGCTGTTCCGTGCAAAGATCGCACACTCGGCTCATTTCCAGTGCGTTCTAAACGTATTATAGCATCCTTTTCTTCCAGTTTAATATTATTGGGAAGAATAGATTGTAATTCGCCTTTAGGACCCTTTACAAAGATAAAATCATCCTTTGCTTGAACACTAACTCCTTCTGGAATTTTAATAGGACTTTTACCGATGCGTGACATATGAATTGATAATCCTTTTTACCAAAGTTTACAAATCACTTCGCCACCAAGGTTTAGCTTTTTTGCTTGAGTATTAGTCTTCATGCCTTGAGGCGTGGATAAAATAGAAATTCCTATATTGTTTCGGATTGGTTTTAGGTCCTTTGCTTTTATATAATAACGTAGAGAGGGGCGAGAGACGCGATGTATTTCACTAATTACTGGTCTATCTTTATAATATTTCAAATTGATTTCAACTACAGGGAAGCTTAGTTTTTCTTTATTTCCTTTGCCTTCTTTGCCTTCTTTGCTTTCTTTGCTTTCTTTGTTTTCTTTGTTTTCTTTGTTTTCATGCATTATATAACTGCTAATAAAGCCTTCGTCTTTTAATATTTTCAAAATAACAAGTTTTTGCTTAGAGGACGGCATACTTACTTTTTTATGACCAGCATTCATCGCATTACGGATGCGAGTTATCATATCTGCAATTGGATCTGAAAGGCTCATATTACCACGAAGACTTAGTTACTCCCGGTATCTCTCCAAAACTTGATAGTTTGCGAAAGCAAATGCGGCACATATCAAAGCGTCTTAGAAAGC
>JABAAI010000088.1 GCA_014238825.1 Leptospirales bacterium | reverse complement strand
TAAAGCAAAGAGAATTATTCAAGAAGTAGATAAACTTTATGCTAATAATAGTTTTCCATGTAAGGATGAAAACGATTCACCACATTTCATTGAAACTTTTATTGAGATTGATAAAAAGTTGCGCGTCTTATCATTTAGAGAAGTTTTCGCTTATTTGATAGCTTTAGGGATTAAAGATGTAGAGAATCGTTCTTGGAATACAAAAATACGAGGGACTGTACTTATTCATGTCTCGGGTAAGCCTATTTTAAATGAGTATAGTTTACATTATTTCCCTGAAGGATATATAGAAAAGTATATGTCTCATTCCAAAAGCTTTAATACAGCTTGTTCTTTTTCAGATCATATAATAGAAAACAAAGAAGACTACTTTAGTGATGATGTATGTGAAGATATTACTGAGCTATTAGAGTGTGATTCAAAATTACTTGTGAAGTTGAATAATGTTTTTGAGTTGTATATGTGTTTTTGTGAGGAGTTTGATGTTCCAGTATGTCTTGAAACTTTTGATTTATTTAGATGGGATTTTTGTATGGATGAGATGCCTTCGTGGCAATTTGACGAAAAAAAAGGAGATGTTACAATGGATTCTCAAGTCATCATCGGACAAGTTGACATAATAGATTGTAAAAAAGGAGTTAAGAGCCGTTGGGCTTCTAGTGGGGAAGACATTTGGGCTTCTAGCGAGGAAGACTATCAGTTTGTATTAAACAACGCAATTTTATATGACGAGCCACTAAGGAATGTTAAAGGTAAATTAGGTTTTTGGCGACTTCCCTCATGATAAAATCGTGATCTAATCGCGTTCTTTAAATTAATAATTACTTGACATAATCATACTGCTTACGCTAGCTTATCAGCGATGTTATCTTCTTGGCCATTTTTTCGATTTTCATTTGTATTTTCTTTTCTGCTTTGCCTTTTAATGTTTTTTGCTTTTATAGCTTGCATAAATCCTAAAAAAACAGGAGTAGTTAATTTTCATGATGAGATCCCTCTGATTTGTGATGAGGGGCGAGGGCTCAAGCAAAAGAAAGTTATCGCCGTTCACTCTGAAAATCAAATGCGCGAGCATTATGGATTAACTTTCAAAATCAGATTTCAGGATGGTGTTAGCCCAAGGCTTTACGGTGCCCTTTATTATCAGAACCCTAAAAAAAATCTCTATTGCATGTCTTTGCCTAATGGTCGCTTCGCTTCTTTTTCGGATTCAAAAATAGGTAGATTACGAAACATTGTTCAAGAGCTTTGCTATCCAATTCAAGAATGCAAACCCTAAAATTTCTAACTGGTATCTATTCGCTATCTAGCTAAAGTGACGCACGTCTACAAAGTGTCCTGCAACAGCCGCGGCTGCCGCCATAGCAGGACTTACTAGATGAGTTCGTCCTCCTCTGCCTTGCCGACCCTCAAAATTGCGGTTGGAGGTCGAGGCACATCTTTCGCCCTCTTGCAAAACATCATCATTCATTGCTAAGCACATTGAGCAACCGGCATAGCGCCACTCAAAACCAGCGGCTAGGAAAATTTGATCTAAGCCTTCTTCTTCCGCTTTCAGTTTAACTTGTGCAGAGCCCGGAACTATCATTGCCTTGACTTTTGAATGAACTTTTTTCCCCTTTATCGTATTTGCTACACTTCGCAAATCTTCGAGACGACCGTTAGTACAAGAGCCAATGAAAACTCTTTCAATTTTAATATCCTCAATGGACGTCCCTTCCTTTAAATCCATGTACTGGAGAGCCTGCTTAACAGAATTTCGGTCGCCTTCATTTTCTATCTCACGGAGATGAGGCACTTTCCCTTTGATAGAACTGATCTGAGCGGGGTTTGTTCCCCAACTTACTTGCGGTTCAATATCTTCCCCCGCTAGGTTGATTTTTTTGTCATAAAAAGCATTATCATCTGATTTTAATGTGTCCCATTTACTAAGGGCCTTCTCCCATTCGGCCTTTTTAGGGGCATATCTTCTATCTTTTAAATAATCGTAGGTGATTTTATCTGCTGCGATTAGGCCAGCGACCGCTCCCGCTTCAATGCTCATATTACAAATTGTCATCCGACCTTCCATCGATAAAGCATCAATTATATCACCTCTGTATTCGATTACATGACCCTGTCCACCATTAGTACCTATCTTTCCGATTATATTTAAAATAACATCCTTTGCTTCTACGCCTAGGCTCAGTTCACCATTGATTTGGACGAGCATGTTTGCCGATTTCTTTTTAGCTAAAGTCTGCGTTGCCATTACGTGTTCGACTTCGCTTGTTCCAATTCCAAAGGCCAATGCTCCAAAGGCTCCGTGAGTACTAGTGTGCGAATCTCCACAGACAATTGTCGTTCCCGGTAGGCTTAGTCCAAGCTCTGGTCCTATTACATGCACGACTCCGTTATTAGCATCGTTTAGGTCGAAGAGCTTAATATTAAATTCTTTACAGTTTTGAATCAGGGCTTCCATCTGACGCCGAGAAAGCTCTTCGGCTGAGGCAAAGTCACGCGATCTGGTGGAAACATTATGATCCATTGTTGCAAAACTAAGCTCAGGCTTCCTAAACTTACGCTTTGTGTTGCGGATGCCAGAGAAGGCCTGAGGTGAGGTCACTTCATGTATAAAATGGCGATCTATGTATAGCAGGGGGATTTCTTCTGTGTCATGAGTTGTTTCTATTAGATGTTCTTCCCATATTTTGTCATAGAGTGTCTTGGGTTTTTGAGTGGGATTAAGCATAAGATTACAATGAAGTATAGCGGGTCGTAGTATAACACAACATATTATAATATAATGTGATATAATGGCGGGGTAGACGGGACTCGAACCCGCGACCTCCGATGTGACAGACCGGCACTCTAACCAGCTGAGCTACTACCCCAAGGCTAATTGCTAAATGATAGATTCCGTATAAATTGTCATCAAGTTTTTAAAAAGATGTAAAAAAATGGCTGAAAACATAAGGATAATTGATAATTATCACTCAAAAGCAAGATCATCCTCCTTAAAAGCTTCTTTTTAATAAAATTGCTTAACACAAAAACTAGATCTAATATAAAGTGAGCATAACTGAGTTTTGACTTGGTTATAAGAACATTCAGTTTTAATTAAATGATAAAAGAAAGTGAGCTCAGTACCTTTTTAAAAGATATTAGAATCTATGATGAGTTTAGGCTTGTGCCATTAGCTCAAGAGGCTTCTCAACGCAAATATTATCGCATCCATTTTGATAGAGAAATATTTATAGGCGCACAAAAAACAAGAAAAAGCAATACCTTAATCCTCTGTGTTGTTTCTCCTAAACCATACAAGGACGAGGATCACTTTATTAACTTAAGTTATTTTTTAGCAGATAAGGGTCTAAGCGTTCCTGAAATTATTGCTGTCGATAATTACAGAGTTGCTGATAATGACTTAAATACCTTAGTTAAATATCATAAAGCTGGTGATGAAATTGTCATTGCAGTATCTCGCGATGGAATAATGATGGACATTAGAGT
>JABAAI010000087.1 GCA_014238825.1 Leptospirales bacterium | reverse complement strand
AATCAGATTGGATAGCCTTTCTATAGCCATTCCCTCCCCAAAGCTTATCAATAAAAAAGATTCTATTTTTGCTACGAAGAAATTTAAAATGCCTTGGATGATATTTTTTAACCAAACGCATATACTCATAACCAGTTCGCAATGGATCAAATTTGATTGTCTTAGGAATAATCATAATCCCAAAATTATGCTTAGCTTTATAATGAGAGGCATTAGGCTCAAAACTTATTTCTGATATAGAGACACCTGATAATTTCAAGGCTTTTAATGCTTTGAGAATCTTTTTACTTCTTAGCCAAGGTGCACCAGAATAAACAAATGGACGAGTGGTACCTCGTCCTAGACTATAATTAACTCCCTCAAAAAAAACAAGTCCCGGATAAACAAGCGCGGTTTCCAAAGAAGGTATGTTTGGCGATGGATTGACCCAAGAGCGTGCCAAGTGAACCCGAGCTCTTTTAGGATCATAGTCTTCAACCTTGACAATCTCTAAATAAAGATTATGAAAACGAAGATCGGCCATATAAAGGGCATATTCCGCTGTCGTAAGTCCATAAAGAAAAGGAACTGGTGCCATGCCGACAAAACTTTTATAAGAACTTTGGAGATAAGCACCCTGTGGCTTCCATAAATCATATGGGTTTGGTCTGTCCAAAATCATAAGCTCAATTCCATTACTCTCGGCTACTTGCATTAAGTAATTCAAAGTTGAAATATATGTATAACAGCGCACGGGAAGGTTTTGAATATCGACTAAAATTAAATCTATATTCCTGAGATGACGGCGAGAGATAAAAGGTTTATTACTATAGAGACTAAGTATTGGCAGACCATAGCGCGATTCACGACGTAATCCTCTTTTCCCTTTCCTGTCCATGCTTCCATAAAAGCCATGCTCTGGTTCCAAAAGGAGACTAGGGCGAACTTTAGCTGCTAGCATTAACTCTAAAATTTGTGTCAAGCGACTATCTCTCCCTGTAGAATTGCTAAGCAAAGCAAAGGAACGCTTCTTCAATAAAGAAAATTTATCGATTACCATAGAATCTAAACCTGTCAGAATCCCTTTTTTAGTTTTATACGGTAATATCTCGTTTTTTCTTGGCCGAGATAAATTAGGCTGACAACAACTAGGCAGACTATAAATTCTAATCCGAGATTCTTGACGTAACTCTAGATCAAAAAGCGTTTGTATTGATGGCAAATAAGGCAAGCGAATCGAGGATGACCAACAACAGCTGCCAAGAACCAAAAATATGCTTATACCGCTAAGCAAAAATATTACTTTACATAAGATGTATTTTTTAAGCATGTTTTACTTATCTACTTATCTTTTGAGTAATTGAAATAGTGAGCTTTAAATCAATGATTTTAAATCCAAAATACCAGCTCTACCCATTGCTAATTGGACTAGGCTTGAGTAAAAGAGATGAATCTCTTTTACATTACTACTTCGGTAGTAAAATTAATGTTTTAGAATATGATACAAGCTATTTTTTATCTAACTATCTTGAAAAAAGTAAAACTCGAATTTGTTACCTTCCTTTTGCAAACTTAGCAGAGTTACAAGAATTCTCTAGAATAAGTCTAGGAGAAATGTTGAACATTCCAATATTTATCATCTCTCGACTATCAGAAAAGCTAAAAGCAAGCCAAATCTACGACTTCCTAATTAAAGAGGGATTTCTTGCCCTTTGGCTCTTAGCAGATTATGGGGAACCGGTCTCCTTTCCTCGCCTCGCGGCCCTAGCAATACCAATGACTCAAAGACCAAGCGTCTTAATTGTAACAGAAGATCCTACTCGCCTTAAGCTTTTTCGTCAAGTCTATTCCTTTATGGGCTTTGATGTCCGGACAGATTTTTCTTCTCTACAAGACATATCCTTTATTTTAGAAAGCCAATCTCCATTATCAATTCTTCAAATCGACTTAGACCACTCTAGCATAAATCCAACGGAACTAGCTTACTTATTGGAGCGTCATTTTTCTAAACAACGCTTGCGTAACTTAAAGCACTCGGAAGACTTGAAACAAGAAGAAGTACAAGTTATTCTTATTAAAGACTTTAGAATCCCTAGTATACCTCTATCCAACTTGGGAGAATTATTTTCAAATCACGTCTCCCGCATTTTCTCTTGGCAAGAGTTAATCCTTAGTATTACAGCAAACTTTTTTGATAATCAAAAAGAAGTCTCTGCTAATAATAACGCTAATAATGATAGTAGCAACAATTCAGCCAAGATTAAAAAATTAAAAAAAATCATTAGTACTCCAGACATAAATTTTACGAATTTAGAATTAGAAAGCAAGACTAGTACTAGTGGTGATTCCCCATTTTTATGGCTCCAGCAAATTTTATTACCAAAACTAGAGAAAGGACTTCTACTAAGAACTAGCCCAACTAAACATTTTGATTATAGTACAAAAGCTAGTAATTATTAATAAAAATACTTATGTTGGAAAGAGATATAATTGCTTTATTCCTCGCTGATTATAGTGCAAGTATTAGAGAAACAAAACCAAGAAAAAAGTTAGAGAAAAATTTAACGCAACTAGACGACTGTGCCTTAATTGATTACAATAATAATAGCAATAAAACTAAAAATCATAATAAGAAAATTATTAGTACAGACAGTCTCGTCGAAAATGTACACTTCCGCTTAGACTGGTCGTCTCCCGAAGATTTAGCGATCAAATTATTTCAAAGCAATCTATCCGATATCGTATCTAGTGGTGGTCAAGCAGATTGGTGTCTATTAAATATAGGTCTACCCCAAAAGCTTATAAGAGAACACAAAAAAAAGCAATCTCACAAGCCTAGCGAAAAATCTTTCTCATTTTCCTTTATCGAACGCTTTGCAAAAAAACTTCGCTATCAATGCCATACTCATAAATGCCCTCTAATTGGAGGAGATACCTTTAGCTCCGAGCTTCTATTCTTGAGTCTCACTATAGGAGGCAATGCAAAACGTTATATAAGTCGAAGTGGGGCAAGTATCGGCGACCAACTCTATCTTAGTGGTGACATAGGACTTTCATCACTGGGACTTTCTTTGTTAAAAGGAGAATTGAAATTGGATCCCGAATTAAAAAAACTTGCTTTAGAAAAACATCTCCGTCCTCAAGCACGGCTTAGCTGGGGTAAAAAATTAGCCTCAATGCCAGAAGTTCATGCGATGACAGATCTAAGTGATGACCTCATTATAAGTGCTGATAACTTAGCAAAAGCCAGTGGACTAAGTATTTCAATTAATCTAGAAGATATACCGGTGCATCCTAGCCTAAGAAAAATTCTTGGGACTAAAGGTGCTAAGAATACTGATAAAAATTCAAGGCTAGACGAATTAATGCCACTCCTCAGTGGAGAAGAATTTGAATTATTATTTCTAGCAAAAGCTGGACTTAGTTTCCCCTTCCCTTGTAAAGCAATTGGGGAAACCACCAAACAAATAAATCTTGTCAAACTAAATCACAAAAGAAAAAATATAGACGATA
>JABAAI010000086.1 GCA_014238825.1 Leptospirales bacterium | reverse complement strand
AGGAGTGTTTTCTAAGAAGCAATGGTCCAGCTTAATAATATCCACAGGTAGATTTTGTAATAATCCCAGATTAGAATAACCTGTCCCAAAATCATCAATGGCAATGCGCACACCAAGTTTGTTAAGCTTTTTAAGTTTTAGATCTAATTCCGTATCATAGTCAATAAATACATTTTCTGTTATTTCTATACAAATTTGCTTAGGCATAATTTCCATGCTCAGGATACTCTTTTCTAAGTCTTCACAGAAATTTCTTTCATTTAGCTCATGGGGTGAGACATTGATTTTGACTTCACAGTAGCCAAAACCATTTTCCCCAAGTTTTTTGGCAATGAGGCAGGCCTCACGCATCACTAATTGACCAATCTTAATTATTTGTCCCGACTCCTCTGCTGCATGTATTAGTTTTAAAATATTAAATTTTTCCGAATTATTATTTGAATTTTTTAGGCGTAGTAGCCCTTCACAACTGGCAATTTTGCCTGTCCTTAAATCAAATATAGGTTGAAAGTTTAGCACAAAACTTTTGTCTCTAAATGCTTTTTGAGTCATATTATCAAAAAACAGAGATTCCATTGATGTGTCTTTTATAGAGTTATCTTCATCAAAAATATATATATTTATATTTTTTCTTTTTGCTTCATTCAAAGCTTTTAGGCCATCAATGAAGATAGATTCTACGGTGGTATATTTTTCCAAAGTGATAATAGCACCTATTCTCACTCCAAGTAAAATAACCTTGTCACCTATATTAAAATATTTCCAGAGAGCTTCTTGCATTTGTTTTATGAATGAGCTTAGTTTCTTGATATCATATTTACCTTCTAATATCAAAGCAAAAAGATTTTGTTCTATTCGTGCTAGGTAATCATCAGCATTACTTAGATTTTCTATACGCTTTACCATCTCACAGATAGCCTTATCTCCATATTCTTTGCCAAGGCATTCATTGATATGGGCAAAGCGAGTTAGGCTTAGTAGTAAAAGAGAAGAATCATTGTTTTGTTTTTGGGAACTTTTCATCTCATTTCCTTCTGGTGATATTATGGTCTTTGCTAATTGTTTTCTAAATAAATGATTTGTAGGTAGCTTTGTTAATTCATCTATTTTTTCTTTAATGCCTTTTTTTGACATTAAAGATAGTTCATAGTGGTTTTTAATTTTCTGTAAGTGTTTTTTTTCTTTTGCCTTTATACTTATATCTCGCATATTCCAGAGACAAATTTTATTTTGTGTATCAATTAAATGCCATTGAGTACTAATTCCTAATGTTTTTTTATTCTTTAACGTTAGCTCTAAACTTGTATTTTTTTGATTGCGGAATATTTGTTCAATACAGACATCAATGCTATCTGTGACGCTATCATCACATTCAAGATTATTATTTATTATGGAACTAAAATAGTTGTTTTTTGTATCTTCTAAAAGATTATCTATTTCAAAAAAAGTAAGGAAGCTATTGTTCCAGTATAAGGCTAAGCCCATATTATCAGTAATCAAAAAGCCATCAGTGCTAGAATCAAAAAACGGTGAAATATACTTAGCAAGGAGCTTTGTTGGTTTTTGAGATAGTTTATTCATAAAATTGTTCTATTTGAGTAGGAAACTATATTTTACTTATGAACGATTTGGATCAACTATACTTGGGGGAGTATAGCTATGCAAATTATGAGCAGAGCCTTGTTGCTGTGCATTGAAGCTACGTTTCTCAAAGCGAATTTCATTATTATACATTTTTTTGTGTAAACTGGGTATATTACGTACGCCCATATCTTGAAAGCTAAGACGCAGGCCTTGTGACAAATAAGGAAGATACTGAAACATAGAACCCTTGTCAACAACAGCACCAGAAACACCTTGGGGAACTTTTACATCTTGTTTTTCTATAAAATAGCGCTTTGTTCCACCTGCCTCATACGCCTCTAACGAGGCCATCCCCCGGTAATGTTTTAGGCGGATACTATTTTCGTAGAAGTATTCACCCGGAGCTTCTTGGGTACCAGCAAACATAGATCCCATCATAACAGTAGAAGCACCAATAGCAAGGGCATTAGCAATGTCTCCAGTGCTTCCAATACCACCATCAGCAATTATAGGTACGTCATGGCGATTAGCAAAGCGAGCTGTATGATACACAGCGGTAGCTTGAGCACGACCCACTGCTACTATATCTTGAGTAATGCAAATAGAGCCTGGTCCCATTCCAATTCTTAGTGCATCGCAACCAGCATGGATTAGATTTTCACACTGCTGAGTCGTTACAACATTTCCTGCAATGACTTGCACCTCAGGGAAGTTTTTTTTGAGCCAGTAAATTAATTCTATTTCATAGCGAGAATTTCCTTGAGCAGAATCTATCACAAGGCAATCAACACCTGCTGCTACTAAATCTGGGATGCGATCATAAGCTTCAGGTTTTGTAGAGATTGCAGCACCGACTCTAAGGCGCTTGTACTTATCCTTAATCGCAAGAGGGAAGTCTTGATTTTTTTGTAAGTCTGAGCGACAAACAAGAGCAACTAGCAGACCTTTTTCATTTATTATAGGGAGTTTTCTTTTTTTAGATTGTTTTAGAATTTGGTTGGCTTCTTTCAAATCAAGGCTATTAACAGTGCTCTCTTCCTTGGCTGTTACAAGGTCCACGCTCATAAGCTTTCTAATAGTAATGCTCCTATCAGTTTCCAAATCAATATCGCGGTTAGTGACAATTCCTACTAATGGAGTATTTCGAGTACCATCTTGTGTGATAGGAATACCTGAGAAGCCATAACGTCTTTTGATTTTGTCTATATCAGAAATTTTATGTTCTGGTGAAAGAACCACTGGATCTAGAATAAAGCCGTTTTTATATCTTTTGACCTTTTCTACAATATGCAACTGTTCTTCTTGAGAATTATTGTAGTGAATAATTCCTATACCGCCCATGAGGGACAAGGAAATTGCCATTTCAGCTTCCGTAACCGTATCCATAGGTGATGATATAAAAGGTAGGTTGAGGGTTATTTCACGGCTTAGCTTTGATTCTAGATTAACATCTTTTGAATCAAAATCTATATAACCAGGCAAGGACAGATAATCACGGTAGGTAATACCAGTATTGTCAGCAAATAAATCTTCAGCAGCAAGGCCATCAAGATGCTGAGGATGACTTGCCGTGCTTAGCATCTTGGGATCTACAATCTTTGGAAATGAAACCTTTTTATTCATATTTGTAATTTTGACATAGCTTGTCTAGTTCTAAGTCAATGTCTACAATAAATTATTATCTAATATCAATTTTTTTTACTTGCATGTTAAAGGGCTTTTAGACCTATTGAGAGTTATGAAAGAAACAATTTATTATTTGGCACAGCAGACAGTACAGCCGAAAACAGATGCTCCTAAGGCTAAAGGAGCTTCAAGCTTTTTTGACCCATCATTACTCCTTATGATAGGTGGTATGTTTTTGTTAATGTACTTTTTGCTTATTCGTCCTCAACGTAAAGAGGAAAAGAGGAAAAAGGCTATGCTTTCTGCATTGCAGAAGGGAGATCCTGTAGTTACAAGCAGTGGTATTATAGGTACTGTCGCTTCTGTAAAGGAAACGAGTGTATTTGTGAATGTTGGTGATGGGAATCGCATTGAGTTTTTGCGCTCCTCAATCAATCAAGTTCGTAAAAATGAGATTAAACCCACGGCTAAGACAAATAA
>JABAAI010000085.1 GCA_014238825.1 Leptospirales bacterium | reverse complement strand
CAAACCCATAGCACAAGTGATGCAAAAATTGTTAAAACTGCCCCCGAAAAACTATACGCAGCCCAGATAGTCGAAAACCAATGCGGTTCAAGGCTGAGAGAAAGGTCCCACGAACTAACAGAATAACTCAAAGCAAAAAAGACCATAAAGCCCGCCGAATACTTAACTAAAGTACGAGTATGACTTACTGAAGCATCTTTATCTTGCTTGAGTGACTTCCTAAGAAAAACCCACCCAAATAAGAACCAAGCAATTAAAATCACCAGATTGCGGATTATGAAACCTTTTAGGTTTAACCACGGTTTTTTCAATTCAATTAGTAAATCATCTGCAGGAGCATGGACCCAGTGATGAAAAATATCTCCCGAGCCCAAAAAGACCACCCCCATCAGTATAGCAATTATAGGAAAATACCACAAGGAATGCTCTGCCAAACGACGCACACTTACACTCCAAAAAGCACCACTTAGGTGATGAAGTGCTATAAAATAAATGCCTCCTATTGCTAATGGTAAGGAAAATAATAGAGCTAAGTGAATAGAAAAAAAGAGACGCTTATTGCCATGATGTGCTATAGTATCTAGAGAATCTGGGGCTGCCTTAGCTATACTTTCTCCAGACCCAGCTGTCCATTCCCCTTCCCATGAAAACACAACTTGAGCTAAGACAAGCAGAAGCCCAATTACGATTAAGCCAAAACTAAAACGCTTTAGCTGAGGAGAAAAATGAAATTGTAATTGAGAGCTTTCTGGAATCTGATTCATTTTTTATCTCCCTTTGCATTAACTCTAGTTGCTTGACTCTGTAGTTGTTTCTGGGGTTGCCTTTGCAACAAACGAATATATTGAATAATAGCCCATCTATCTTGTGGCAAAACTTGAGCGCTATAAGGCAACATTCGTCCACGGCCCATTGTCATTATATGATAAATTTCACCGTCCTTCCAATTACGAATCTTAGTGTTAACTAAACTCGGCACATCTGCTAAGCGAGGTGTCACGGAGCCGTCTCCTAGACCTGTGAAACCATGACAAACGGAACAATAAATATTGTACTGCTTCTGTCCACGTGCATAAACTTCCTTAGTCTTGGTTAATGGGTTTTTTAAGTCCCTAGCAGCTAGAGCAGAATCGCCAACAGAATATAGATATGGAGTATAATTGCGAGGAACTGTCCCTTTCGGAGGGACACGTAAGCCAGAGCCTGGACCACCGAAGGCACTACTCTCGTTCATACCCTCTTGCCAATCTTCTGATTTTTTGTTATTCAAAGTTGTATGATCCTCTTCCTGTGCTTCAATAGCCAAACTATCATGCATATCCAATAAATAATGCAGACCTGATGTATTGTCATCATAATTACAAGACAGAAAAAAAACTACTATTAGTAGAATTAGATTACTAGCAAGCTTCGAAAACACAGATAATTTAGGAGAATATATCGTCATTTTTTAACCATATCTTTTACTTTTCATTCAATCGTTTTGACATACTTAGCTCTCTACTGACGACTCGATAGCTTTATTCCCATCTGGAGAAACACGCGTTATCTCTGTAGCACCTAATTCTTTGAGTAATTTAATGGCTGTATCCTCTTTGTACACAGCAGAATCAGAAGGCAGCCAAAGACAAAATTTATCATCCGTGATACTGGGATGGAGTACTGGTCGAAATGGATGGTGAAGACGCGCAATCATAATAAAACCAATAACAGTGCTAACTCCTCCAAACAAGACCGTAAGCTCAAAGCATATTGGGATCATAGCAGGCCAACTAAAGGTAGGTTTGCCACCTATGTTGAGTGGATAAGATCGAAAATTGGGGAAACCGTCAAAATATGAAAAGATAGGAGTAATTACCTGATCATGAGCTATAAATTGCAAAGAAAAGCCTGCGAAAAGTCCTAGCACACCTCCAATAAAAGCAATATATGGAATACGTGAGCGACTAAGACCCATATCAAACTCAAGCCCATGCACTGGGAATGGAGTAAGGCAATCAAAGCCAGTATAACCGTCTTCCTTTGCTCTTTTTGCTGCTTTGCTAATCATCTTTGGAGTATTGAACAGACCAAATACTCCAGAACGAGTTTCTCTAAAAATATATATGAAAATTCTTTCTAAAACATTGTAAAAGAAATTCTTTTGGGTATCAAAAAATTTATCTAGAACCAACTCCAGATTGTTGAAAAAATGACTGATTTTATGTAAAAGCATAATTCCTCAAAATATTTGAATGATGAGTGTTTACAATGTCATAAATGCAAAAGTATTGATAAAATACAAATTGTTTTTTTTAAGATAGCTTTAAATTGTGAACTTAAACAGATTTTAAGATACTTTAATATAAAATAAAATAGTAATAACAGTGCTGTGCATCCATTTTTGGTATTCAATAAAAAACTAAATGGAGAACACGACTATGGGCAAAATAACATATAAAAACAGATGTGTCATCAAAAAAAATATACTTGCCAATGAAAAGTAAACTGCTCTAATGGGTAGGATTTCATAGTAGATTTATATTGATAATGTTTATCCAAGTGATAACTATACTTTTTCTGGTAATGGGATTATATCTACTCTTTGGTTTAGTTTTTGGAATAGCCTTTGTTATTTGGTGGCATAAACTCACAGATGAATCCGCAAAAGGAACGGGCATCGCTTTTAGAATTATTATCCTGCCGGGTCTTTGCGTATTTTGGCCAATTATAATTTTACGCCTAGTTTGTCGCAATAAGGATAATGTTTAGAGCAAAATGATCGCCCAGTTACGTAAAAGACATAGCCAAGTTTTTTTATTAGGCTTCCCTCTACTTATAATTTTATATATAATATCCATCTCTTCTCGTACAGAACTAATCATTGCTAATCACGAAAGAAGTAAAAAGGACAGTAAAGAGGAAAGTAAAACTGAAACTAAGACATCTATTCCCCATATACCAAAGACATATAGAGGACAGGCTAATTCTATAGCTAAAGTTAATTTTAACCTAGGAGATACAATTAAAGTAAGTGCATATGCTTGGAAAGTGAAATCAGAATATTTTCTCTCTTTGGACTACCAAAAAACAACTGGGCTAGAAGCAACGCCCCCAGATTTACTACTTTACATTCAAGATAAAGCATCGGCTAAGCTAGGCCCTAAGGCTCTGCTACTAGAATCGCTCGATACCAAAAAACAACAATGGATATCTATACCGCCTGCTACTCTAAAATATATTTCTGCTACGAAGGATCCTACCTTTGTTATCTATAGTCTAGGACATTCAAATATTGTTGCTAGCTTTAGAGCCAAAGAAATGTTTCAAAAAGGATTTTAAGGGGAATATCTAATGAGCGTCACCTATCAAGCTATTTCATTTAATCGCCAAAAGAAAATTTATGATACTATAGTTGCAATAGCTATATTGCTTTATATGGCTTTGTTTTTAGCTTTATCTATTTTTTTCTACCCAAATGCAACTATAGAAACTCTTTTGATACGTTGTACTGGCTCCCTTGGCTTTATTCTTTTAACTATTATTCTCTGCATTGGACCCTTGAGCCGTCTGCATAATTCCTTTATTCCTCTGCTCTATAACCGGAGACATTTAGGAGTCTCAATGTTCTTTATCGCCCTCGCTCATGCGGGCATAGCCATCATTCAATTTCATGGCTTTGGTGATATCAATCCATTACACAGTATCTTCTTAAGTAATA
>JABAAI010000084.1 GCA_014238825.1 Leptospirales bacterium | reverse complement strand
AATCTAAGTAGGAACTCAATACATCGTTTTTATTATCGCCACGGGAAAATTCTAAAAATAAAATTTCTTGTGATAATTGCTCCTGCGTTTTTGGCAAATCGTTTTTAGTAGTACTTTTTAGATCTTTAAGAAACTCTTTGTGAAGCATTTTGAGCGGAGTTAGATAACTTCTAATATAATTAATCGATTCGTGCTTAGAAAGTTCTATCCTCGCCTTTTCAACAAATTCTTGGCTAACTAATTTTTCCATACCATTCTCATCTTTGGCTCGAACAATAATATCAACACTACCGGTCCCACCAAGGTGAGCATCTACAAATTCAAAATCCTGATACATAGTACTTGATTTTTTAAAAAACACATCTAAAAAGTTAGTTTCAGTCCGCACAAATTGTAGACAATAAAAAGATGCTCCCATAAGTAATAAAAAGAAAGTCAAAATATAATAGCGATAGGGGGCTGTAAATTTACGGTAAGTTACGCTAAGGAATTCACCAAGGCGTGGATGCAAGTCTATCTTATCTTTTTTCAGTCTTTCTTTAAATATATAGATAAAAAGCCAAGTATAACTAACAATAATAAAATAAGAAGAAAGGATAACTAAAAGAGAAACCAATCCAAAATTTTGGAGAGGAATTAGCTCACTAAAATAAAAGCAACCAAAGCCAATTCCAGTAGTAATGCTAGTCACCAAACAAGGCGACCAAGTCTCGCTAATAGTTTGCTTTAAGGCTAGTTTGACATCGCTAATTTTTGTAGAAATCTCATACCAACGATTAAAAATATGAATCGAATCGGCAATAGCAATGCTTAGGATTAAAACTGGCAGGGAAATACTGATAGCGGTCATCGGAAAGCCAAAAATCACAAAAGTAGCAAAGCTCAAAGTCACGACTGTAATAGAAATATAAAGGATCCCTATCACCTCGAGCAAGCGTCTAAAGACAAAATATAAAAAGATAAAGAGCAAAAAGAGAACGAGGGGCAAGGTGATACTAAGATCTCTCTCGGCAAATTTTGCTAGCGTATGATTTAAAGCAACCTCACCAGTCCAATGCAAACTAGCCGGCTTGGACTTAGCCACTGTATCCAAACTAAGCTGAACATCTCTTTGCCCTATTCCCAAATATTTACTTAAAAGATTATGTGTAAGCTTCAGAATATTATCTCTTCTTTGATAGTTATATTCTGCAAGCGGAGCCTCAATTTTTATAACTAAGGCTATTTTTGAATAATCCTTAGAAATAAGCTGTCCGTAATAACTGCTCTCGGTAAATCTTTTTTTATAAGCCTTTAAATTGGGAATGATACCTTCCTCCAAAGCATCTTGGAAGGTGATAATCTCCATAACTCCTTTGTGCTGGATGATGGTCGTAACACTCAAAGGATTTTTAACATCAACTACGCCATCCGCCTCCTCTAAATCCTTTGTGAGTTCTTTAAAAATATTAACATATTTTGCTTCGAAAAAATCTGAAGCAAGATCAATAGCAATGACTAAGTCTTCGCCTCGAGTGAATTCATTATAAATGTAATTTTTATTCTTTTTATATTGATTGTCTTCCCCTAACCAAATAGAATTATCAAAGACAGTGTGAGCACTCAAATATAAGAGCACCACATTTAAGAGAATAGATGCAAAAATTAAAGTTTTTTTCGGCATCTATCAATATAAAGAATAGAATGGTCTTTACAGTTTGTAGGACACAAGCAGGCGCAAGGCTGCAAAGGCATCGTTTTCTAGCTCATAACCATTGAAAGCATCTGAGGCCTCTTGATTACTCATGAGACCAAAATATTCAAAAGAGACCAATACTTGCAGTGCTTCATAATATTCCTGAACCCAATAACAGATAAAGCCAAAACCAAAACCTAGGTAGCCCAAGGCAAAGCCGACAGCATCGATCTTATTGTCTGAAAGATACCGAGAAACATTTACAAAAGGAGCCACACTTAGTTCATCATTCGCACTGTCTAAGCTTTCTATTTCATCTCTTGCTCTATCCAAATCAGCTAGGTCCTTGTTTTCAGTATCTCTTGTTTCAACACCAAAGATCCCATAAGCCAAAAACCAATCCTCAGAATCAGAGCTTAGTTCAACAGCCCAAAGAGTCTGCTCTTGCTTATAAGCCAAACTACCATTTTTTTCAGTTAAAGCAAAGTTAATCAAAGTTTCCCTTGCATTATTAGCGTTAATAGAACTAGGGCCTATTGTAATCCCAGGATCGTCTAAATTCGTCTCACCTGTTATAATATTATTATGTATTAATAGCTCTAGATCAATTGTTTCAGGCAACTCACGCTGTACAATATCTATCGCTAATGTCCATCCATCAAGATCAAAGTTAGTTTCTATACCATAGTTATGAGTGCGCGACATGCGTGGCTCTTCACTAATCCTATAGACATCAAAGTTTATATCATCTCTGGCATCATCGGGAGTATTCATATCATCTGTATAAGTGACTTGCTTTATTGTGGCATTATCATCTAAAATTATCTGATCCCACCCATCGAAATAGACCAAGCCAATAGTAGCCCAATCAAGATAAAAAAGGATGCGCGTGGCATATTGAGGTGCATCATCTTTTTCAGGATATTCAAAGCCAAAATTAACATTATTCTGGAGCGTTGTTTGCTCTGCTGCTGTTGTTTGTTCCAGCTCCACGACATTCCCTTCAAAATACTTAACTAATGAGCTATCTAAAGTTATATCAGGGAAATAGTAGCCCTGAATTTCAATTTGAGGGATCGGAAATATAGTAAGAATAGCAGATTTTTGTGGGAGACGGCTATTAGCCTTAGAAAGACCAACGCTACCAGACGCAAAGCGAAGTGGCAGTAAAATATCGACCGGAGAAAACACGTTTACTTGACCCCAGACAATAGTGTGATAGCCTAAAGAAAGTTGTACGCTATCATGAGGACTCAGCTTCACGTTAGCTTCACGATAAATTGCAGTGCTTTCTTTAGAATTAAAGATAATTTCCTTAGGAGTACTATCAAACTTATCCTGAAGAGCAGCTAGTTCGTCCTCTAAGATAAGTTTGACATCAGCGTCGCTTTCGTTACTGATCTCAACTTCTTTAGCCGTGATATCGTCCATCATCCTTCTCTCTTCTCCACTTGAAATCTTCAAAACATAACGAAAATCACGATGATAACCCTCTGCCTCAAATTTAAATGATATCCAATCAAAATCATGGTCCCATTTTAGGTTCATAAAATGATAATTCCGGTAGGAATCCACACCTATACCGATAGCAGAGGTCAAACCCAGACGAAAATTGAAATGCTTATCCCAGTATTCCTCAAAAGGAGAGACCTCGCTATCGTCATCATCCTCTTCGACCACAAGCTGTGCTTCTAGTGGAGTCACCAGAATAAAAGCTGTGCTTAGAAGAATTAATCCTAAAATTCTATGAAATTTTAAAATTTTGATAGATTGCAACATTAGACTACTTGCGCAAGCCCTTGACTCCGGCATCATTATCAGAAATTTTATGACCGACCTTAATCTTGCTAACTTTCAAACTAGTTACACCCTTAGTAATATGGTTGCTCATGATCGCTTTTTTAACCATATACATGCCCTTGACTTTTTTGAATTTGGTGTTTTGAAGAGTCTTCAGCTTACGCCCCTTCTTATCATAAAAAACGACTTTAGAAACGATATTCATTTTGCGATGCACACTAAGCACAAGTTTAGAATAAGGATCATCCTTGTCCTTAGGAATGCTAGTAATTTGATGATAATCACCCTTAGTTTTATTTAGCTTATGAGTATCCCGATCCAATACTCTACCAGCAATATCATCATTAGTAAAGT
>JABAAI010000083.1 GCA_014238825.1 Leptospirales bacterium | reverse complement strand
GCTTTAGTAGCCTTAGCCTCTCCCTATATACTGCCTCTCATGACCAAACAAAGTCTCGCAGAAGCTGATTTTATGATCCGCCTTTCTTGGATACTGATTCTTTTTATGGTACCGGCCTCACTCACAGCAATTATAGCTGGTATCGCCAACGCTCATCAACATTTTGTTTTCCCGGCCTTATCTCCTATTATACTAAATATTAGTTTATTATTAGCATTTCTGATTATGGATGAAAATGATTATGCAACTTTAAATGCTAAAACATTGGCTTGGTTTTTTATATTTTCAGCTGTATTTCAATTAGGAATCCAATATTTTTATTTATGTCATCAAGGCTTAAGACCTCGCTTATCCCTCAACTTAACTCATCCAAGTATAAAGCAAGTATTTGTACTGATGCTACCTGCAATTCTAAGCACAGCTATTTTTCAAATCAATCAACTAGTAGACATTGCTATTGCCAGTTATTTTATCGGCTCGGAAACGGGAGGAGTTCCTGCACTACGCTTTGCTCAACGCCTGATACTTTTACCGACTGGCATAGTTGGCGTAGCGCTAGCAACAACTATACTACCGATACTATCACGATCTATAGCAGCAAGGAATGAGGATAAAGAAAAAGAGATAATGAACTCTATCCACTTTGCAATTTTTCTAACTTTACCGGCATGCTTTGGCTTTTATTTTATCGGAAAAGATATTATAACATTACTCTTTCATGGAGGAGAGTGGGATAGTTACTCAACACAAATAACTTGGGAAGCTATGCGTTTCTATCTCTTAGCAATTCCCATCTATAGTCTTAATAAAATATTTGTCGCTATCTTTTTTGCTTTTAAAGATACTAAGACAACTCTACGTGCAATGCTAATCTCAACTAGCGCTAATCTTGTTCTAAACCTAGTCCTTGTTCAAAGCATGCAACACGCTGGGATTGCTTTAAGTACGGCTATAAGTGCTTTTATTTATTTTTTACAAATGTTATTTCTTTTGCAAAAAAAACATATTACTCTAAATGCAAAACTCTTCTATGAATTTATAAAAACTAACCTCCATATATCACTTGCTCTAATATTATTCCTTCTCTTTATTGATGGCTATGGTTCTATTTTACTGCATCGCCTAGGCAATTATCTTGCTCTAATATTTGAACTAGAATCAAAATTAAGGTTACAGGCCAGTCTAAAAGTATTTGTTGCTACTATAGGTGGATTTATATTGTATATTTCTCTAGCGAAATTTAGCAAAACAAAAGAAATACAAATAATCCAAAGCCTTTTTAATAAAATTGGTAGACATTAAAATACTTAGCCTATATCTCTAGGATATCCTTAGTTATGCTAATAGAAAATGAATCGTATAAGTTTGATAGTTGGCATTGGCAATTGCAAAACCGCATTGACTCAGCAGAAAAAGTAATACTCTGGCTAAAAGAAAATAATTTATTCGAGCAAATCTCTCCTCTTATTTTAAAGCGGATAAAGACTTGGCAAAAGCTTGCCCCTAGTTGGCAAATAAGCTTTCGCTTTGCTGTAAGCCCATATTATCTTAGATTCGTGGATTGGCAAAACGCTGATTGCCCTATTTTGCGACAGATATTACCTTCTCCCGAAGAATTTAATGATAAGATTGATAAAAGTAATTTAGACGATTGGGATCCTCTTGCCGAAGAAAAAAATATGCCTGTTCGAGGACTAACGCATCGCTATCCAGATAGAGTGTTATGGTACTTAAGTCATTCCTGTGCCCTTTATTGTCGTTTTTGTATGCGCAAGAGAAAAGTATCTCAAGCAGAATCTGCTCCATCGCAAAAGGAATGGGAGCTTATTTTAAATTATATTCGTAGCCATAGAGAGATTAAGGAAGTTATTTTATCTGGTGGGGATCCACTCTCCTTAGAAGACAAGCACATTGACTATATTTTAAAAAAACTACGCGAAATCGATCATTTATATAGCATACGTATTCATACTCGTATGCTCGTGACACTTCCGATGAGGATCACCGCGAGCTTAGCTAAAATTTTAGCGAAACATTATCCTATTACAATAGTCACTCATTTTAATCATCCCAAAGAGTTAGAAAATAATATTGAAAAAAACTATGTGAAACAAGCCGTGCGTCTCTTACGAATGAGCGGAGTGGATGTCTTAAATCAAACAGTGCTTCTACGTGGTGTAAATGATAGTGCAAAAATTCAAGAAAAGCTAAATCTTAAGCTACTAACTAGTGGCATTCGAGCTTACTATCTACATCGTTGCGATGAGATACCCGGCACAGAACATTTTAGAGTGCCATTAGAAAAGGGAATCAAAATTTTGAAAGCCTTACGGGGAACTAACCCCGGAATATCTTTACCACGCTATATGGTGGATTTACCAGGTGGTGGAGGCAAGGTACCTCTAGAGGTAAATTACCTCACAAGCAACAATATAAAAGGAGATAGTATTGAAAATAAATCAACTAGTGCTAATCATTCTAAGAAAAAAAATATAGTTTATTCCCTAGTGAACTGGGAAGGTAAAAGCTTTGAGATTCATGAACGGCAATCCTAAAGCTCTCCCCTACAAAGCCAAAAGTGCTTGACCAGCATAATAATATTTTTATCTTTAATTAATGCATAAAATTGTATTTCTACGTCATGGTCAGAGTATCTGGAATATGGAAAATCGATTTACTGGTTGGGTAGACGTTGCTCTTTCAGATAAGGGCAAGCAAGAGGCAAAAAAGGCAGGCCTAGCTCTTAAAGAAGCGGGCTTTGATTTTGATATTAGCTTTTCTTCATATCTAAAACGAGCAATCAAAACTCTTTGGATTGTATTGGAAGAAATGGATCTCTCATGGCTTCCTGTCAACTTGACTTGGCAACTAAATGAACGACACTACGGAGCACTACAAGGCCTCAATAAAGCTGAAACTATCAAGAAATACGGGGAAGAACAAGTTCACCTATGGCGACGCAGTTTTGCGATCGCCCCGCCTTTGATTAACGAAGCAAGCCCATATTATCCCAAACGAGATGCTCGCTACACAAAAAAAAATACCACGGATTTAACATCGAACTCATCTTATGAAATAGCAGATAAATTACCACTTGGAGAAAGCCTAAAAGATACTACGGCAAGAGTAATCCCCTTCTGGAAAAATAATATCGTACCGCAAATCAAAGCAAATAAATCTGTATTGCTAGTCGCCCACGGCAATAGCCTTCGCGCCTTAATTAAAACTATCGATAAAATTTCGGACGATGAAATTAGTGAGCTTAATATCCCTACTGGCACCCCTCTGATATATGAACTAGATGCTAAACTTCAAACTATAAAGCATTACTATCTATAAAAAAATTCATGCTTGTACACATGATGATAAGCATTCATCAGGCACCTTTGCTCTCATTATTCTTTAGAGCAAGCATCCCGCAAGCAGCGTTTATACCAAGTCCAGGAGAGCCACGATTAAAAGCTAAAAGGCCTCCATCCAAGAGTATAGATTGAAATTTATAAGCTTCCCTCTGACCGGGCCTTTTCCAAGAATTTAATTTTGTATTAAGCGGAATAAGATTTAAATGACAGCGAATAGAACGACAAATTTTTATCAAATGCTTTGCATCCTCTTGACTCATATTTACTTTAGGAATAAGCACATATTCAAAGCTAATCCGCCGATTAAGAACTTTAGTATATTCACGACATACTTTTAGTAGCTCACTTAAAGAATGTCTACGATTAACATCCATAATAGCAGAACGCCCTTCTTCCTGAGGATGGTTAAGAGAAACGGCTAGATTAAACGGCTCTTTATCACTAATAAATCTTTTAATAGCGGGGACGACACCTGCTGTGCTAATAGTAATGTGCGAAGCCCCAAGAGCCAGCCCCTTGGGATGATTTAGAATA
>JABAAI010000082.1 GCA_014238825.1 Leptospirales bacterium | reverse complement strand
AGAGTTTTCAAAAAGTTTTAGGAGAGCTAAAAATTTCAGAAGCTTTTAGTCTCCGTCCCAAGTCATTTACTTCATCCAGGCATTCTAATTTATCATTTATACCTAAGCCAGTGTTGGCGGATCAATTGAATTCAGAAAAACAATATCAAGATATTTATCACGGAATAAAAACAAGAGATGATGAGACAATAAATAATGATAATAGAAGTATAGAGTTAGTGGAGCAGACAGATTATAATAGTAAATCTTTATTGTCTCCAAAAGATGATTCCTATAATGCAAAAAATAGAAATGAACTTAAAGATATAAATTCAGCTAAAAATAAAACAGAAGATGAAGTTATGGAAGGGAAAGAGAGCAATAATTCTAAAGAAGTAAAAGAACTTGTAAATGGCAATACTAATAAACAAAACCGCTTTAGTTCAATAGATAATTTAGCAGACGTGAAGCTAGAAATTGAGACAGAAAAGAAGCCGGTAAATAATTCAGACTTAGTAAAGCAAAGTGGAGAAGATAAAAATTCAGCACTAGTTCGAGTGGCTTTGGATTCTGAAAAATGGAATGTACGCGAAGAGCAGAAAGCTCAAGATTCTAATTCTTCATCAGAAAAACAATCTATTAAATTTGTGGAGAGTAATCATTCTCAAAAAAATAAAAATGAAAACTCTAATAATGAAAACTCTAGTAATAAAGGTGAGACTAATAAAAATTCTGCGGAAATAATAACAAATCTTTTTGGCAAAGAAGCTAATAGAAACACGCTCTCTAGTAAATTCAGCAATAATTTAGCAAAAGAGGATTCGCTTAAAAACACACGTCGTTTATATAATGAGCTTGTTCAAAAAGCGAAGCTAAATCTCAAAGCAAATGGTACTTCGAATGCGAGTATTTTAATGCGACCCCATAAATTGGGGAGGATGACTTTGAATTTAGAAATTTTCAAAAACCAAGTTCAAGCAAAAATACTTGTGGAGTCAAATGTAGTTAAACAAATATTGATGGATGAAATGAATTACTTTCAGCAAGAGTTGAGCCGTCAAGGAATACAAGTTGAAGGTCTTAGTATTCGTGTCCGTGAAAATTTAGAAAGCCAAGTATCAGAAGAAAAAAATAGCGAAAAAAATACTAATGATGAAAAGCAAAAGAATACAGCAAATAAAGAGCAGGGGCAGCAGCAAGATACTCAGCAAGATTTTGATAAAAATAATTTATTAGATAATGAATCCATAGAGTCTTCTTCAGTTTTATTTTCATCTCCCGAAGATTATGGAGTAGACGAACTTTTTATCACGGATGTGAGAGATAGTTTGGGAGCAAATAAACATATAGATATTAGTATTTAAATTTATTAGAAAAAGGAATAAACAATGCCAGAACCAAGTGCCATACCAAGTAATAGTCAAAATCAATATTTTGCGACTAATAAATCAGTCAATGTCCAAGATACTCTCAAAGCACAAGCTAATAAAAATAATAATGGTCTTAATGGTGTCGAAGTTCGTTCAGCACCTCCTAAACTTGGTAAAGATGACTTTCTTAAATTGTTAGTTACTCAACTCACATATCAGGATCCCACTTCACCAGTGAAGGATCAGCAGTTTATTGCTCAGATGGCACAATTTTCTTCTCTTGAACAGATGCAAAATATGGCTCAGTCTTTGGGTCAACTTGCCGATCGTCAGGCGCATTCGCTAATTGGTCGTTATGTGAAGGGACCAGATTTTGTGAGTGGTGAAGTTATTGGAGGCACGGTGCAGGCACTTTTTTATGACAACGAGAACAAAGCATTTTTGAAGGTAGGTGGACGGGCCATCGCTTTAAATAAGGTCCAATTGATTGGTGATGAAAGCTTAATTAAAAGAAGCGTATCTAATCCTCAAGATAAGCCAGCTAAAAGTAGTGGCAATGGAATCACTCATCCTCAAAGCAAGCCAGTTAAAAGTAGTGACAATGGAATCACTCACCCTCAAAGCAAAATAGTTACAAGTCAAACTAAGCAAAGCGCTACAAGCATTATTCAAAAAATACTTAGCAAAGAAGCCGATGCCAGTAAATTAGAGGTACCAAAGAAATAATAAAAATAAAATAATATGAATAAGGAAAGAGTACAAACGATGTTGCTAAAAAACAAAAAAATATTTAAAGGAGAATGTAATAACTTATGATGAGATCACTTTGGTCTGGAGTTTCAGGCCTTAAAAATCACCAAACACGCATGGATGTCATTGGGCATAATGTGTCAAATGTCAATACTCATGGATATAAAGCCGAGAGGGTTCAGTTTATGGATATGTTAAGTCAGACTATTTCTGATGCAGCTAGCCCTCAAGATAACATAGGAGGCGTCAATCCTAAGCAGGTAGGCTTGGGTATGACTGTCGCTGCTATCGATAAACTGATGACACAGGGTAGCCTTCAAACAACAGGAAAGAATACAGATCTGGCTCTAGCTGGAGATGGTTTTTTTGTTATTAAAAATGGCGATTCAGACTTTTATACACGTGCTGGTTTTTTTGATATAGATAAAGATGGCTACTACGTTCACCCCGGTACTGGCTTAAAAGTTCAAGGTTGGAATGCACGTAGAAATGCCGATGGGAAAAACGATATCAATGCCAATAGTGAAGTAGAAGATATTCGCCTTCCAATCTATGCCAAGCAAGGCGCAAGAGGCACTACTCTTGTAACTTACGAGTCTAATCTTAATCAAGCGGTAAACTCTGTTCCACAAGATAGCACTGCCGAGCAATTGGAAAGTTATATTAATGGCCGTAGAGATAATCGTCGAGGTCATGTTACTAGCATTAATGTTTATGATTCGCAAGGTGCAAAAAGAGAGCTAAGACTTGAGTTTTATAAAGTAGATGATAATCTGTGGCGATCACGTGCCTCTATTGATGGAGCTTCTAATTTAAGCGTAAACGTTGTTGGCACTGATGGACGTGATACAGCTGTTGGCGAAAATAATAGCTTTGAAATTTCTTTTGGAGCAAACGGTCGCTTAGCTTCTATTTCTGATGGAATTGACGTTATGAATCGTGGCGCATTAAATGTTCAATTAAATTTCCGCATTCCCGGTAATCCAGAAACTCAAAATATTCGTTTGAATATGGGAGAAGTAGGGAGTATTAAGGGAATCACTCAATTTGCCTCTCCTTTTACTACACGGGCTAAGGAACAGGATGGCTTTGGGATGGGTTATTTGGAATCTTTTGCCATTGATACTAGCGGAACTGTTGTTGGAACATATTCAAATGGGGTAAAAGAACCTTTGGCTAAAGTAGCTGTAGCTGTATTCGCTAACCCAGCCGGTCTTACTAAAGAAGGAGAGACTAAGTTTAGTTATTCACTAAACTCTGGTAATCCGAATATAGGTGAGGCAAGTGCTGGAGGTCGGGGTAAGATCAATGCAGGTGTATTGGAAATGTCGAATGTAGATTTGGCAGAGGAATTTACTAATATGATTGTCACTCAAAGAGGCTTTCAAGCGAATTCCCGTACAATCACGACTAGCGACCAAATGCTCCAAGAATTACTTACACTCAAGAGATAATTAATTTTTGATTTAGTGCTTATGGGTTTCTCAATCAGTGCCACAGTCTAAACGCCTATTAAAACGGTTTTTGATAGTAGCTGGAGGGACCGGTGGCCATATTTTACCTGGGCTTGCTTTGGCTCAAGAGCTTAGCAAGCAAGGGAAAAAAGTCTCTATTTTGAGTTTAGCTAGGAATAGAGATTATGCAGATTTACAGGGTCTAGAGCATTTATCTATTCACTTTTATAAAGCGCCTCCAATTCCAGCAAAAACAAAAGTAATTGCGTGCTTTGCTTTTTTCTATAAGTTTTTATTTGCTATAATCCAAGCACTAATTCTCCTTAGAAAGGAGAGGATTGATAGCGTGATTGGTATGGGAGGCTATTCAATGGCC
>JABAAI010000081.1 GCA_014238825.1 Leptospirales bacterium | reverse complement strand
CTCTGTTAGCTATTTCTTGGGAGGAACTGCCTACCTAGAACAAAGAGATTACAAAAAGGCAGAAGAATTCTATCTTGACTTGAAAAAGCAAAGCAAAAATGCAAGCATCATCCAAAAAAGTAGCGATTTTATCAATAGCCTTGATACATACTATAAGCAGAGTCAAAAGACACCTTGGCTCTCTGGTATTTTCTCAACAATTATACCCGGTAGTGGGCAGATATATTCAGAGCATTATACAGATGGAATTATCGCCTTCTTTTTTAATGTTGTTTTTATTAGTGCAAGTTTAAGGCTCCATAAATTAGAGCAAATAAGCGACGAAGCTCATTATTACTCAACAGCACTCGGCCTTCTTGGTCTTAACTTTTATTTCTCCAACATAAGTTCTGCTGTAAATTCAGCACGACGTTATAATCAATATCAGGAACGTAAGTTTCACCACGAAGTACGCAACTCATTTTTCAATATTGACTACATTGAAAAAACAAGTAATAAGTACTAAGAATAGAATGAGATAATCGAAGCTAAAAAGCAAATGCAAGCAATAATTAACAAAAAACATAATCAGCTTTTTTTGATGATTATGTTGCTTTTAGATTTAGCAGTATTTAGTCTACTCTTCCCCCTTATTCCAGATATAATTAAGCATTACATTAAAACTGCTACGCCCAATAGCATTGATTCTTGGCTACCGAAACTACTAGGCCACATTAATAGTCTCTTACCGACAAGCTATAGTTCAGAAGAAAATAGTATCATTTTAATCGGGGGTGCCTTATCTGTAGGCTACGCCCTACTCTTGTTTTTTAGCAATTCTTTTTGGGGTAAAATGTCTGATCGTTTTGGACGCAAGCCTATCCTAATTATCAGTAGCTTGGGCTCAATAGCATACGGTCTAGTTTGGCTAATATCCGATAGCTTTAGCCTCTTTATACTTGCTCGCTTTCTTGGTGGATTAGTGGCCGGGAACATTAGCATCACGTCTGCTGCCATGGCAGACATGAGTCCACCTGAAAAAAGAACTAGCGCAATGGCTCTGATAGGAGCCGTTTTTGGCTTGGGATTTATTATAGGCCCACTCTTAGGTGGGCTCTCTACAAATTGGCAAATTCCAAGTATCAGTACTTTAGCATTTAGCGTCCCTGCAATCTTTAGTATACTCCTCTCACTCGCAAGCACCCTCATAAATATAACAAAATTTCGCGAAACCTTAAAGCCTGATAAACAGAAAAAGAAAAATTGGATTTTCAACCCCTTTAGTGCTTTAAAGGAATTCCCTCAAACTAGCTATCGCTGTATCATCTTGATCGCGACTCTCTACACTCTTGTCTTTTCTTCCTTTGAGTTCACTTTTAGCTTTTTCTATAGCCTTGAGTTTGGTATGAAAGCTAAGGAAATTGGTCTAATCTTTCTTTATATAGGCAGCCTGCATATCCTTGGAAATGGCTTCATAGTGCGATTTATCAGCAAATACAAACCCCCACATTCTCTCTTGTTAATAGGCTTTCTCCTCCAACCATTACCAATAATGATTTTTGGTATTAGCAGTGTCTCCCTAAGCTTCTCTTTGATTTTACTTATTCCAATCACACTGGGCTCATCTTTTAATATATCTGCTTTGAATAGTTTAACTAGTCTTAGTATAAAAGCGGAAGATCAAGGTCATGGCCTTGGCCTCATGCGATCATTCTCTTCTTTGAGTAGGGCTATTTCACCACTAGTAATGGCTCCAATCTATTGGTTTTTTGAGGTTCAAATCACCTATGCTATTTTTGGATTTCTATCGCTTTGCTTATTTGCTTTTACTCTCTACACCGTCCCAAGACGAATAGTGGGTAAATACGAGATGACAAAAAAATAATAATTGCCAATAGAAGTACAGTTTACATCGCTTGTAAACGGAACTCCTCTATAAAGACAATGCTTGAAAGATAGTGCTTGACTGAAACAAGAACAATACTTAGCTTACCTAGTCCATGAAATTACATACAGAAAAAATCGAAATCAAAAATATTGGGAAGGTGCGCTTCCTCTATTATCCCCATAAAAGTTATCTCACTAGCATTAAGATCTTAACTCATGTTGGCTCTGAAGCAGAAAACGATACTAACCAAGGCATGGCTCACATTTTGGAACATATGTTCTTCAAGGGTTCTAAGTCAAGACCAGGAGGAACAAGCATCTCACGAGCAGCAAATGATATAGGGGCCAAAATGAACGCTTACACAACCTATGACCATACTGCTTATTACATCACTGTCCTAAACGATGAATTTAGCAATGGTTTCGATATACTCGCGGACATGTATCTTAACCCACTTTTCCCAGCAGAAGAATTTGCTAAAGAAATTAACCCTATTCTAAGCGAACTTAGAGAGCAAAACGATAATCCAGAAAGCTTTCTTATGGAGAAAGCCTTTGCTAAGTACTTCGGAGCAAGCTATCATCCAATCATTGGAACAGAGCAAAGTATAAAATCAGCAACAGTAGATGGAATGCATGTATTTAAAGATAATTTCTACGGTGGAGAGAACTGTCTGATCTCAATAGTAGGAGGGGTTTCAAAAGATGAGGCCCTAAATGCTGTAGAAAAATTCTTTAGTCCTCTTGATAACGAAGGAAATTCTCTAAAAAATAAACTGACACCTAAAACTCCCAAATCAGAGGGGGGAAACTTGGAACTCGAAAAGGAAGGAATAAACGAGGCATACTGTCACTTTTTATACCCCGCCCTATCAAATGATGATCCTGATAGATACAAACAGGATATGATGAGTTACCTACTCGGTGGCAATGACTCGTCCCTCCTCTTTGAAAGAATTAGAGAGGAACTGGGTATGTCTTGCTATGGAATTTATTCTTGGACAATGCGAAATAAACCATATAACACTCTAGGTATTAGCTGTGGCATTGCACCCGAAGAGATGGATCAACTAGCAAATGAAGTCAATAAGCAAATTAAAATAATCTGTGACGCTCAATTAACAGAAGATAGAATAAAGCGTACTAAGGCCTCACTCATCTCCTCTATAGCAAGTAGAGTCGAAACCAGTGCGGGATTAAATAGCATGATAGCCCTCTCCATCCTCAGAGGAGAACAAGAAAATCCCATAGAAAAGCTCTTATCTCAGATAGAAAAAACCAATGGCAATGATATTTTGGAAATTGCACAACGCACCTTTAGTGGGCCCGGCCTAAAGGCAGTGCTAGTACCTGTACCTGGATGAGTCGCCTACTTTCCTTGACAGAGGCCAAAGAAGCAATACTTGATGGGGAACTTGTCGGAGTGCCTAGTGAAACCGTCTATGGCCTGGCAGCTAATGCCTTAAACGAAAAAGCTGTAACAAATATTTTTAAGGTAAAAGGCCGACCACAATTCAATCCGATAATATGTCACTTCCATGACTTAGACTCGCTAGAAAAATATGTCTCAATAGAACCGATCCATCAGCGCCTATCAAATTTTTGGCCGGGACCAATGACATTGCTTTTGAAAAATAAGGGTTCAATACCAGATATCGTTTCAGCAGGGCTTCCCCATCTTGCTTGTCGCATCCCTAAGCATAAACTATTTCAAGCGCTCCTTTTAAGTTGCAAAAAACCACTAGCAGCACCCTCAGCAAATATATCAACTAGACCCAGCCCTACAACTGCTGCTATGGTATTAGCAGATTTAGGAAATAAAATAGCAGGAGTAATCGATGGTGGCTCTACTGAAATTGGTCTAGAATCAACTGTTATCTATAACAATGGCAAAGATGAAATACTCAAAATACTCCGCCCAGGTGGATTAACATACGAAACACTTCAAAAAGCTGGCTTTCGACTTAGTTTAGATAAACCCGAACAAAAAAAAGCATCACAATTAGTAAAAGCAGAAAAGCAAAAAAACAAGCATGGAACTCCCCCTAAAATCATAGCTCCCGGCTCTCT
>JABAAI010000080.1 GCA_014238825.1 Leptospirales bacterium | reverse complement strand
CCTAATCTCTTTGATATGGCAAGTGCTTTAAAAGTATCCTTAGCAGCTCTTCACATTAGACTTGGTGTTCCTATGGAATAAATTCTTGTTGTTTTTCGTATATAGTTCCCATAAATTAAAAGAAGCTAGAGATGAGAGCTTTAAAAATTCCAATTAACTTTGTTTTGGAAAGAGTACCACTAGAGAAAAAGCAATTTAAGGAAGAGTTTGCTGACTTAACTAAAAGACTAAATTGGGGCAAGTAAACCGCATAGAAAAATTCTAATTATTATCACTTGTTTCGTATGAGAAACTCGCGAAAATTTTATAAACGCAAATAGCGTCGTGGATTAACCGGTCGTCCATTTTTAATAACTTCAAAATGCAAGTGAGCTCCCGTAGATCGACCTGTATTACCAGTTACACCAATAACACTGCCTTGCTTTACGTATGATCCAGCACGAACCCTAATTCGGCTAAGGTGGGCATATAGAGTTTTGAAATTATTATCGTGACGGATTACTATTACTTTTCCATAAGCTCCCAAATAGCCAGCATAGATAACCCGACCGGTTCTAGCTGCTCTTAATTTTTTATAGTTAACTACAATGTCTATTCCTGTGTGTTTGTGTCTATATCCTAGGATGGGATGGCGTCTCCAGCCAAAACGAGAACTAACGCGACCTCTAACAGGGTATTTCCAGCGTAGGGGAGGGAGAGGGATTTTGGCATTAGGTAAAAATACGTTTTGGCCAGGCTCTATTAAATCAACTCCGGCTAAATTTGCGTTATCAGAAATAAAACTATCTAATTTTACACTATATTTATTGAGTACTGAGGCGAGTGTGTCACCTTGTTTTATTTTATAGATGAGGCCGGGTCTATCTGGAATAGAGAGTTGCTGTCCTGCTTGGAGGACACTATGAAATTTTATTTTTGAGGTGGCGGCTATGATCGTTGCGGGGACTCTGTGTTTTTGAGCGATGCCAGAGAGAGTATCGCCATCTTTTACTTTATATTTTTTTATCTTAATTTTGCCATTTTTGGTAAAGGAGACGGGATTATTTAGATTGTATAGCTTAGTTTTGGCTAACTCCGATCTTTCTTCTAATTCTTCAAAGCGTCCTTGCGTTTCCAATTCTTCTAATTCGTTTTGATTTGTGATGGGGACAGCGTCTTGAGAAGATGAAAAGAAGCTAAGCAGACTAAAGACAGCAATACCTACAATGAGAGTACTTATAAAGCGGGTACGAAACATGCGGTTCCCTAATTCTATCTTACCGACAACGGGTTTATTTTGGCGCGGTATCGTGTAATAGAAACTGCCACCACCCATATGAGTGAGAGACAAACGACCATTGAGGCTAAAAATGTTTTTTGACTTTTTATTTTGAAAACGGCGGTAGTACATAATTTAGGGCTATGAGACTTCGTATATTATCGTAAGTTTCATTAGTTTTGCTTAGCTAATATTGCCATCAATTTTAATATTTTTCCGATCTTTTTTGCCTATAAAATTAGAACTAGAACTGTCATAGGCCTCTTGAATCGTGGTGGGGGCGCCTTTTTTCGAGTTACCAATAATGTTAATTTGTCCCTTAGCGATGACTCCTTGGGCTATATGCACGATTGGAGAGCTGATATCACCTAAAACCTTGCCAGTAGTTTCCAAGCGGACGGTATTTTCTGCCATAATATTACCGACCATGGTGCCTTCCATGACAACGTCCTTGGCATGAATATTCGTCTTAATTTTACCGCTTTTACCTACGATTACAGTACCGTTGGTTTTAATCTCACCTTCAAACTTACCATCAACCTCCAAAGAACCGGCTATGTAGAAGCAACCCTCGAAAAATGAACCAGGGCCAATAAAACTATTGATACCACCTTTAGAAGACATATAGCATGCTTTTAATAACCGTTAAAAGTCGCAAGTTAAATTTATAAATATTTTATTTGAATTTTGAAAAATATATAAAATATTCTTGTCAATAAAGTATCTTAAATTATAGCTATATTAAAGCTAGACTTTATTTTACTTAATAAAAATGCCTTCATCTCGTGAATCTATATATAATGTGAATAGTGATATTCGTTTGGAAGATTATACTGAAAAAGTCTCTAATAAAAACGATAAATTTCATCTGCTAAAGATAGCAGGTGCTGTCGTGTTTGGCTCGATTGTTTTATATCTTATTCTTAGCTATATGTTTAGCTCTAGTGAGATTAAGTATCAGCTGGCTATTGCGAACGATTATATCGATGATAAGAATTTTGCGACTTTGGCTGAAAATGACGATGTGAGTGTGTTTGCCAAAAAGCCAGTATACATTCGCTTTCAGTGGTTAGGCTCAGAAGATATTGCGACGGATTATCTACGAATTAATATCTATAAATTTACGCCTAAAGGCAAGATAGAGGCGGCGAGCATCGGTAGAACCAAGCCTAAGACTGCTAAGTATGTTTATTTTATGGGTCTTTTGGATGCGGGAGAGCATCTCATCGAAGTTTCTAACCGTAGAGGCGAAACATTCAAAAGCAAACGCTTTGATGTACGTTAATCTTTTTTAGTATTTGTTTGTATTCCAGAAATGATTGAGTGGGCCAGTGCCGGTACCTAGTGGTGGTGCTTTTTCGATGGCTTTTTGGAGGTAGGAACGAGCTTTGAGTACTGCCACTAAGGTTTTTTCACTATTAGAAGGATCAGAAAGCTGAGCAAGGCAGGCCGCGATTGCAGCACTGAGGGTACAGCCCGTCCCGTGAGTGTTTTTTGTTTTTATAAAGGGGTTAGTTAAAACTTCTATTTCACCAGTGCCTGTATAATAGAGATCGATAACGTTTTTGTTGTCTCGATTATCTCGATTATTTTTCTTTGTGTTTGCTAGGTGTCCGCCCTTGAGAAGGACGGTGGCATCGAATTTATTATGGAGTGCAAGCGTTGCCGTTTTCATTTTATCGATTGTATCGAGTGTGTTTGGCGTATAGTCTAGGATAAGTTCGGCTTCTGGTAAATTAGGAGTAATAATATCAGCCATGCTCATAAAAGAAATTAGTTCTGTTATCGCACTTTCTTCTAAGAGGCGATCGTTGTTACTTGAAACCATAACAGGATCTACTATAAGTTGAAAAGGTGATGAGTAATATTTTTGTTTACTTTTAAATTCTTGGAGAACTTTTTTGATAGAGCGGATGATGGCAGTAGAAGAGAGCATGCCTGTTTTGATTATCTTTATTGGGAAGTCTTCCAAGACTTTTTTAATTTGCAAAGCAACGATTTCGGGCTTTAATTCCTGAATGGCAGCAACACCAGTTGTGTTTTGGCAAGTCACAGCAGTTATGGCAGAACAGCCAAAGCAAGAGAAGGCTTGAAAGGTTTTCAAATCGGCTTGTATTCCTGCACCGCCACCACTATCACTACCGGCGATAGTTAATAATACTGGAGGGGAGTTATCCAAAATGTTTGTATCCAAGCTCTCATGTTGCTTTTTCTACTATTTTAATTTCATCTGATCTAAGTTTGTACAGCTTGTAGACTAGTGCGTCTATTTTCTTGTTTATTAAAGTTACTATGTTTTGATAATGTTTTTTGTCAGCTTCGGATTTGATAGCAGAGAGATTTTTTTGGGCAGAGAGCATTTGCTCGACTAGCTGTACCATTGCATCGTGTTGGGCTTTTTGATTTTTATTGGAAAGATCTATTCTGTATGCAGGAAGATGATTTAAGAATGCTTTTTTATATCTATAGCCTTGTCCTCCTAAACCTCCGCCCGCATAAAAAGTTTTAAAAGTATAAGTTATAAGTTTTGAGTGTAAGAGACCTAATAAAAACTTTAAGTTTTCTCCTGTCATAATGAAAGAAGTTGCTTCTGCATAATATGTTTTTTTATCAAAATAAAATTGTGGCTCTCTGACTATTTCTGAATAAATTATTTTTTCTTTCTCAAATTCTGCTAGATAATTATCCGATGGATTATTGTCTAGTTCTAACCAGTGGTGTTGTCCTTTATTGTTTTTTCCACCATAGCGACATTGGCCTCTATTTTCT
>JABAAI010000007.1 GCA_014238825.1 Leptospirales bacterium | reverse complement strand
CCCCACTTTGGGTATAGAAGATAATTTTTAATTTCATCATAGACAATTTGTCTAATGCGACATAATTCAGTGCCGTTTTTATCGTGGCAAAACCTTGAGGTTTTGCATCTGCGTATTTATCTAAAAAAGCTTTCTCTAGGTAAGCTTGTAAGGTGTGGCGGAGTCGATAGAGAGCGGGAGTTTGTTTTTTTAGCGAAGGGCTTTTATAAGTGAAAGTCGATGTTAATTTGCTAAAGCAGATTTATTTTCATTAAAAAGTGGGCTGGATTATTTAAATAAGCTTTCTATAACTAAACGAAAGCCTATAGCAACAAAATACGAGATAAATCTCATAATTTAAATATAAAGATTTTTTTATTTAGTATAAAAAAATCTTGTAAAAAATATATCTAATAGATTAATGGTTACATGCTGCTTCGATATTGTTATCGAATGGCATAATAATATATTAATTTGGAGAGTAACTAAGATGAATAAACTTCTTTTCTTGCTTTTAACAGGTATGTTAGCGTTCACTACTATGCTGTGTCCTGGTAAACAAGCTGATACTGAAGGTGTTGAAGAAGGTGAAACTACGGAAGAACCTGATGCACCTGCTGAAGACGCTGCTGAATAAGTAACGCATCTCTTTAAATAGTCAAAAATGTGTTAAACATATCGGCTATTGATGGAGTATTAAATTTTTGAATTATTTCCTATAAATTTTTGGAAATAATTCAATGTAATAGATAATAAAAGCCAATCTCAGGTTATGCCTGAGATTGGTAGAGTTTTTGAAATATTTTTTCCTCGATACATTTAAAATCGCTTAGAATGTATATTTAAATAAAAACGGTGAAGAAAACTGAGAGTGCGAAGAATATATCGAGGATATTTCTCCAAACCTACGGCTATGGCTCAATGAAACGCCCTGATAAAGAAAATAGCCAGCACTAAACAGTGAGATTATAGCTAAGGATGCCGATGCCCTTGCTCTTTCAAAACTTTGACCTGCACCTCTTGTATCACTAGCCATATCCTCTTGATTTTCTCGACTTTCTCCTTGGGCTGTAAAATACAGCCAGGAGCCATAAAAGCCTAGTGAAGATATAATTGAATATAGGCTTAAATCAAAATAAGTAATTTGTCCAAAGGCATTTCCAAATGCATATTGTGGAGAACTATAGTAGGCTTGAGTATCTCCCGCTTTTAGACTGAGACTTATTCGCTTCTCCTTATTTGCCAGAAGATTTACTCCTAAATATTCGTCAATATATCCTTCCTTGCTTAAGCGTAGGAAATGGGTACCTGCAGGCAAAAAGAGCGGGGAAGCAGCATTCAGAGAATTTTTCCCCAGAGGAGTTTTGCCCAAGTATCGTGAATTAAAATATGCATCTGCTCCAGATGGCTTAGTTTCTAAATACAATATAGCTTTTTGGGTGATACTTTGATTTGTAATTTGAAAATGATTCCTTTTGTGAGTGCTAACTATAATTTTAGTACTCACACTTTCAAAGCCTTCTTGAACTAAACTTAATTTATATTCTCCAGCTAGTATTTTTCGAGAGAGTGGCGTTCGCCCTAAGTAAATGTGATCCAAATAGATCATCGCCCCTTCCTTTGGACTCTCAAATGAAGCTGAGGCAATTTTATCACCCCAAAGGATTTGCTGTATTTTACTCGTTAATATATCCAAGTTTGCATAAGGTTTTAGACGCCTTGCCTTTAAAGAGAAATCATACTTGCGCCCTAAAATTGCATCATAAAATTCAAACTCATAGATTATCTGTTTAGCCTCCTTCTTATTACCTATAATTCGAGTGTTACCTATTAAAAGGTACTCAACCTCTTCTTGATTAGCTTTTCTTATGAGGGCTTCCCTTCCCTTAGCTATTTCCATAGCATGATCACTTGTTTTGATAATTAACTTTACCCTCTCATGCTTTTGAAGTGAATTAGCAGGAACGGCCTTTTTACTAATATTAGAACTAGCTAAGTTCTCAGCTATATTTGAAAAGCCTTTCTTTTGCCGCGAATATAAGTATTTCTTAGCCTTTTTACTCACTTTAGCATCTGGAGAAAGACAAAGTAATTTTTCTGGAGATTCTACCTTAGCATAGCCCAAGCCCTTTAACTTAGCTGCCATTACCATAGAGACGCTCTTAGAAATAGAGCTAAGTAAATAATGTTTATCTTTATTATGCAAGGGTAGCACAACTAAGCGCCTCTCCTTTTCATAAAAACATAGCTCTAGTTTTTTATCCGGCAAAGTCGCAGGTGATAGGGGCTTAGCACGGCTAGTATCTCGAGGAGAGGCCGATAGACTTGCTTTCTGAAGAAAAACTATTAAAAACAATAATGCAAAACTAAGGTGGTGCATGCTCAAAGATATATTCATAGCCCTTGCAATCGAGTTCCCTTTGCACTGGTAGAAAGTTAATTACTTTTTCAAAAAGCTCATTCCGATTTTCTCGCCTTAACATCATATCTAAATTTTTATGTATTTCAAAGAGATAAATAACATCATTACCTGCATAATGTATCTGCTCAGAACTCAATTTCTCTTTACCCCAATCTGAGCTCTGGCAAGTCTTATCTAGATTATTTCCAGTAAACTCACGAACAAGCTCCCGCAAAGAATGACGACTTGAATAAGTACGTGCAATCTTAGACGCTATTTTAGTACAGTAGATGTTTTTAACATCTATACCCAGCCTACAATAAAGAAAAAGGATATCCATCCTAGCAAAATGAAAAATTTTAGTAATCCCCTCATCCTCCAAAAGCTCTTTTAGGATAGGTGCATTCTCCTTTTTCCCTATCTGAACAAGAACGTAAGACTTAGAATCTGCAGCAATTTGCACAAGACACAGGCGATCACGACTAGGATCCAAACCCATCATCTCACAATCAATACCAAGCACCTTACTTTTTGAAAACTGTTCTTTCAGCTCGCGACTTAGATCATTTTGAATTACAATTGATTTAGCCATTAATATCCCAACATTTTTAATGATAGCGTTCTCTGCTTTTAAGTAAATATATTCTAAGTCTCTACTTCCTCTTCTGATTGAATAAAAGTAAAAAAACTTTCGAGGGCGGCCAATTGCATAACCTGAAGAACACCTGCACTAACATTCATCAAATAAAATTTACATTCCATTTTAATGACTCTTTTGCGCATCCAAGCCATCAAGGCAATACCAGAAGAATCCATATATTCCAACTTCTCTAAGCCCATTACTACAGACCTGCTTCTGCCATCTTCTATTATATTTTGAAATTCTTTTTTCAATTTATTAACATTATACAAATCCAAAGCCCCAGAGACATTAATTAAAGTATATGTTTCTTTTTCTATAATTTCAAATTCCATTTATAAAAACTCCTCTTTTTCTCATCTACTCAATCTATTAGAATAAATCATACTAAAGCCATTAGAGAGCATTATATTTTTTGTTGCAAGCGATTTTTTGACATCATATAGTTTTTATAGAAAATAAATCCATTCTGAACGCCTTAGCTAAAAAGCCTCTAAAAGATTTAGTAGCTCATAATAAAGCTCTGTTAACGACTTTTCGGCCTTCTTTGCTGTCGCTATAATATCTTTTATATCAATAGCGTTAAGATTATCTGGGTCACAGTCATCAGTTAAAACAGACACAGCACAACAATCTAGAGACATATGCTTTGCAACAATGACCTCTGGCACCGTAGACATACCCACAGCATCGGCTCCTATCCTTTGAAGAAAGCGATATTCAGCAGCTGTTTCAAGATTGGGTCCCATAACTGAGCTATAGACTCCAGTGCGAAGACTTATCTTTTTTTTAGTGGCAATATCAATAAGCATTTTATTTAACTTAGGAGAGTAAGGATTACTCATATCTGGAAAACGAGGACCTAGTTCCGCTAAATTTGGACCACGGAGGGGATTATCGGGTTGAAGATTAATATGATCATTAATGAGCATCAAATCCCCCTTCTCCCATTGCCGGTTCATATTACCAGCGGCATTTGATATTAAAAGATTTTCTATCCCCAGCAGCTTTAAGACACGAATAGGAAAGGTTATTTCTGCCATGCTATGCCCTTCATAATAATGAAAGCGCCCTTGCATGACTATAATTCTTGTTTCCTCTGAAATACTCCCATAATGTAGCTTTCCTGAATGAAATTCAACTGTCGCTAAAGGAAAGTTAGGAATGTTTTTATAATCGAGTGATTTTTCAATTTTTAATTTTTTGAGAAAAGTATCACCCAAGCCCGTCCCCAAAATCACAGCAAAACGAGCATCTGTAATTCCCTGTTTTTTAATGAAATCAGCACTCTCTCTAATCTGAGACATAGTTACATACATTAGACTACAGACCCCTGACAACTAGAACCAGCCCCCGCAGTACAGCCATAACAATGCTGAGCAGTAAGAATTTTGCGATTAGCTAAGTACTCCAAGTTAAAATCTTTAATATGAATGGCTTTCTGGCTCGAATCCTTGATTGACATCTCTAACATTTGGTTAAAATCGCAATCATAAAGATAGCCTTGATAGTCAATAGAAATAGTATTTCTACACATTAAGCCACTAAGAGTCGCTGGATTAAAGGCTGATACTAACGTTTGCATATATTTATTATAGTGACCGTTTTTCAGTAAAAATTCAAGAAAGCGATTTATAGGCAGGTTATTAAGAGCAAAAAGTGAATTGAATTGAATTCCAAAGTTATCGTTCAACTCTCGCTTATAATCACTTTCTAATTGACTCTGCTCTCCTGCTAAAAATGGACCACCAGGATTATAAACCAGGTCTAGACAAAGCTTGCTACCAGCCATGCCATAGCCGATAGCATTTAATTTTTTGAGAGCCGCAATAGACTTTTCAAAAACACCATCCCCGCGTTGCTTATCAGTGTTTTCTGCCGTATAACAAGGCAGAGAAGAAACCACTCGCACTTGATTATCTCGAAAAAACTTTGGCATATCTTCATACTTAGAATGACTAACAAGTATAGTAAGATTAGAGCGAACAATAATTTCCTTTACCCCCTGCTTGTGAGCCTGAGATACAAAATAACAAAAATGTGGATGCATTTCAGGTGCACCACCAGTAATATCAATAGTTGGTATAGCATGCTTTCGAGCTAAGTCCAAGCAAAGATCTAGTGTTTCTAGACTCATGAGCTCTCTTCTATCAGGACCTGCATCCACATGGCAGTGACTACAGCTTTGATTACAGAGATAACCTAAATTTACCTGTAAAATTTCTAATTTCTCAGGGATTAGCTCTGGGTAATTGTACTCTGCTATTTTTTCTGAAAATAATGACAAACCTAAATTATCAGACTTATCCGCTCCCTCTGTATTATTTTCTAATTTAACAAAGAGAAGCTCTCGTTGCTTTAAAAGTGAAAGCTCGTGTTTATTATACTTTAAAGATTGTAACATTAAATCTGCTTTTTGCTTTTTGTTATTTGCTATAGAAAAAATAGCAAATAGAATACTCTAGTTTGAAAACTAAATTATAAAAGCTAATTTTACAACTTAGTTTTCAGCTCTTAACGCAAGCCCATTCTCGAAAAAAAACGCTATTTCCGCCTTAGCAGTCTCATCGGAATCTGAGCCATGCACAGCATTCTTTTCTTTACTCTCGGCATATAATTTACGGATAGTATTATCAGCTGCCTCTGCAGGGTCAGTTGCTCCAATAAGATTTCTCCATTTAGAAACGGCATCCGGTGCCAATAGTGCTCCCACAACAACAGGAGCAGAAATCATAAATGAAACAAGGCTATCAAAAAAAGGACGCTCTTTATGGACGGCATAAAATGCTTCTGCCATCCCTCTGTCTAACTGTAACATTCTCAAGCCTATGATTTGAAAGCCTTCTTTTTCTATATGAGCAAGTATTTTACCAGTGTACTGTTTTTCCACAGCATCCGGTTTAATAATGATAAAAGTTCTGTCCATATTTATAGTCTCCAATAGTGATGATATATATTGAATTGATTTTTAGCAAGGTTTTTTTTATTGGATAATACCAATCCATAAATAAAAAACCTAGCGTACAGCCAATATTTTTTTCTTGACAAGTGATTGTTATCTTTAACATTTAGAATATATGGCTTTAGAATCTCACAAAACAAACCCCGCCTTAAATATGGAGAGAGCCTTCTCTGATAATATACAAAATGCCCTTAGCCTAATGTACCTAGCGAAAATGGGTCAAAAAGGGAATCACAAAAAAGAACGCTATGGCCTCCCCGCCTTTAATGTAACCACCGTCTCATCTATCAATGCTGCTTTTACCGCATTTGAAATGCTTGGTTCCAGTGGTCTTTTGGCATTTTCAAATTCTGCACTTAAACATTTTGGTCAAGGCGATCCCATTTATGGACTAGAGTTTGTCTCAGAATATATAGCAAGATTAGCAAAAAAAACAAAGATAAAGGTGGCTACTCATTTAGATCATGGTGATTATATTAGCGATAAAGGCAGGCGGGTTGTCCAAGCTGCCGTCCAGATGCTAAGCTCTGTAATGGCTGACAACTCAACGGATCATCTTGCCAAAGCGAGCACCGCTATCGAAGACAATATCGGTCTTACTCGTGAGGTCGTAAATATGGCCCACCCCTTAGGCGTTTCCGTGGAGGGTGAATTGGGAGTTTTAGCAGGAGAAGAAGATGAGGATACAAAATCAGAGTTTTCTACTTACACAAACCCAGACGAGTTAGAAAAGTTTTTAAAAGAAACTGGAGTACTAATGCTTGCCCCTACCATAGGCACTATGCACGGACCGAACAAAGGTAAGCCGGGACACAAGGTAAAATTAAATATTGAATTAGCTCATAAACTCCTTGCCATCGCTAATAAAATCGATGAGAGGATCTGTTTTGTCATCCACGGTGCCTCTACTTTGTATCCAGAAATAGTTTCATACGCCACCGATATTCTTAAAAAGAATGATCTGAATAAGTCTCTTAACAATAATAGTTTAGAAAAATGGCAAAACTTCGTTGGCACTGATTGGGAGCAAGTAAAGGAACTCTTAAAAACTGGCTTTGTAAAAATAAATACCGATACCGAAAACCGACAAACATTCCTAGCCAGTCTTTTAGGAGCTATCAGCAAAGATGCAGCCAAGATTGATATCCGCTACTACGATACAGCCTGTGCTGAAGCCCTTACCCAGAGCTACTTAAAAAAACTAATTATGGCCGGCAACTATGGTGTTTGGTACGAGCCTAAAATTGATATTACAAAGTTTTGCTTTGACCTTTCTAAAAATTTAAAGACAGCCATAGGCACGAACTAACGAAGCCTATACTAAATAAAAAACCATGACACTCAATGCAAATGTCCCCACAGGTTCTCCCATAGAAGATATCTGGGATAAACACAAGTTTAATATGAAGCTGGTTAACCCAGCGAATAAACGTAAGTTTGAAATTATAGTCGTTGGTAGTGGTCTTGCTGGCTCATCTGCAGCTGCAAGCCTTGCAGAAATGGGATATAAGGTAAAATCTTTTTGTTTTCAAGATAGCCCTCGTCGTGCCCACAGTATTGCAGCCCAAGGCGGGATCAATGCTGCCAAAAATTATCAAAATGACGGTGATAGTGTTTTTCGCCTCTTTTATGATACCATTAAGGGCGGTGATTTTCGCTCGCGAGAGGCGAATGTCTATAGACTAGCTCAAGTAAGCGGTAATATTATCGATCAGTGCGTCGCTCAGGGCGTCCCCTTTGCGCGCGACTATGGTGGCTTGCTTGCAAACAGAAGCTTCGGCGGAGCTCAGGTCTCGCGTACTTTTTATGCACGTGGACAAACTGGTCAGCAACTCCTCATAGGAGCCTATCAAGCCCTCGAAAGACAGGTGCAACAAAAAAATGTTCAGATGTTTACTCGCACAGAGATGTTGGACTTAGTAGTCAAAGATGGCAAGACGAGGGGTATCATTACTAGAGATTTGAAAACTGGTGCCTTAGAAGCACACTCTGCTCATGCAGTCGTGCTAGCGACTGGTGGATATGGCAATGCCTATTTTCTTTCTACCAATGCGAAGGGCTGCAATGTTACGGCAAATTACCGAGCCCATCGTCGTGGTGCTTTTTTTGCTAACCCTTGCTATACCCAAATTCATCCCACTTGTATTCCTGTCAGCGGTGATTATCAATCTAAACTTACTCTAATGTCTGAGTCGCTCCGCAATGATGGACGAGTATGGATCCCAAAAAAGAAAGGTGACCCACGTTCACCCAATCTAATCCCCGATTCCGACCGCGATTATTATCTAGAAAGAAAGTACCCCAGTTTTGGAAACCTAGTTCCTCGAGATATTGCCTCACGAGCTGCAAAAGCTGTCTGTGATGAAGGTCTAGGCGTGGGTCCTTCTGGACTGGGTGTTTATTTGGATTTTGCCGATGCAATAAAAAGAATGGGACTCCCTGCTGTCAAAGAGCGCTACGGCAACCTCTTTCAAATGTACGAGCGGATTGCCGGTGAAGATCCATACAAGTACCCTATGCGCATTTTTCCTGCTGTCCACTATACAATGGGAGGTCTCTGGGTTGATTATAATTTGATGAGTAACCTTGATGGGCTTTTTGTTATTGGAGAGGCCAACTTCTCTGACCATGGTGCCAATAGACTAGGAGCCAGTGCCTTGATGCAGGGCTTAGCAGATGGTTATTTTATTTTACCATACACTATTGGCAACTATCTGGCTAAAATTGGCTGGGATGAAAAACTAGCACCGGAAGATGATGCCTTTAGAGAGCCCCTTGAAAAGGTGCAAAGAGATATAAATAAATTACTTGCCATTAATAAAAATAATAAAGGAAAGCGGTCGGTTGATTCATTTCATCGTGAGCTGGGACTTTTGATGTGGAACGGATGTGGCATGTCACGTAATAAGGAGGGGCTGACTAAATGCATCCAGCGTATTCCAGAACTAAGAAAGGAGTTTTGGGAAAGCGTTAAAATAACTGGCAGCGATAAAGAATTAAATCAAAACTTAGAAAAGGCAGGGCGCGTAAGTGACTTTTTAGAATTTACAGAATTAATGTGTCGTGATGCTCTTAATCGCGAGGAATCCTGTGGCGGACATTTTCGTGAAGAGTACCAAAGCCCTGAAGGTGAGGCTCTCCGCAATGATGATGATTTTAGCTATGTTGCCGCTTGGGAATACAAAGACAAAGACAAGGAACCAAAACTACACAAAGAAAAGCTTAGTTTTGAAAACGTATTGCCAACACAGAGAAGCTATAAATAAAAACCCTTTAAATAATGAAAATCACCCTTAAAATATGGAGACAAGAAGGACCCAAGGCAAAGGGAGCCATGCGAAAATATGAAATAGACAATGTAAGTGAGCATATGTCTTTTTTAGAGTTACTAGACGTCTTAAATGAAGACTTAATAGCAAAGGGATTAGATACTGTTGCTTTTGACCATGATTGCCGGGAAGGGATTTGTGGAATGTGCAGTTTAATGATTGATGGCATCGCACATGGGCCAGAACGCGCTACCACAGTTTGCCAACTACATATGCGTAAATTCAAAGATGGAGCAACCATTAGCGTTGAGCCATGGAGAGCACGAGCTTTCCCTGTGATAAAAGATCTGGTAGTAGATAGAAGTGCTTTCGATAATATAATTCAAGCAGGGGGCTATGTCTCTGTCAATACTGGTTCTGTTCCTGCTGCTAACGATGTCCTAGTCGCGAAAGAAGATAGCGACTTGGCTATGGATGCTGCCCAATGTATTGGCTGTGGTGCCTGTGTCGCCTCATGTAAAAATAGTTCTGCAATGCTATTTACTGCTGCTAAAGTTTCTCACCTTGCGATATTGCCACAAGGACGAGTTGAGCGAAGCAAACGCGTTCAGAAAATGGTCGCCCAGATGGATAAAGAAGGCTTTGGTAATTGTACTAATCAATACGAGTGCGAGGCTGTCTGCCCTAAAGAAATCAGTGCAGATTTTATTACTCGAATGAATAGAGAATATTTTAAGAGTAGTTTCTCAAAATTTAATTCTATCATTTAATTGCATCATTTAATTCTACCATAGATAGCTTTATTAATCACAGTATTATCGCTAGACTATTTATAATACATTGAAAACACCTTCTAAAAAAGACAATCAGGCTTATGCCTTCTTAAGTATCGGTTTTGAATTTCTCTTTATCTTCCTTTTATTTTTTGGACTAGGCTGGCTTTATGATAAACATGCTCCTTGGGCTGCTGAGAGATCTGTTATTGGCACATTAATCGGACTCGCCATAGGTTTTTTTATTGCTTTCTGGCATCTCTATCGGCGCGCGCAAGACGCAAACTCTTCTTCTAATAATAGTGATTAATTAGCTGACTTAAATCATGCTTTAAGTTTTTTCACGTTGGAATTTATATCTGGCGTACTAAAACAATACGAAGCAGAAACAGCAAGATCAACTCCTGCCGACTTTACGCGAGCAATATTCTTAGCTGATATACCTCCATCAATTTCGATAATGATGTTTTTTTTATCGATATTTTTATCGGTGTTTCTATCCGTACTTCTATCTGTGCTTTTATCTGTGCTTTTATCGATCATAGACTTTCGTTTTTGAGCACGTAAAATACTAGTTTCTAGAAAGCTTTGACCATAATAACCCGGTTCTACACTCATCAAAAGTACTAAGTCTATTTCTTCTAAAAGCGGCTCTACACTTTCCAGAGGCGTTCCTGGACTAAGTGCAATCCCTGCCAATATATTTTTTGAACGTATCAGCTGAGCAAGGCGCAATGGTGCATGCGTCGCTTCAATATGAAAGCTAATAATACTTGGCTGCATCTCAAAATATTTTGGAACTTCCTTCTCTGGATCTGCAACCATAAGATGCACATCTAATGGAATTTTTGTTGCCCGAGCGATTTCATTTGCAATGCTCTCACCAAAACTAAGCTGCGGTACAAAATTGCCGTCCATTATATCTAAGTGAATATAATCAACAACTTGTGGATCGAGGCTTTGCAAAACAGACTTTAAGTTAATAAGCTCTGTTCCTAATATGGATACGCTAATCTTCATTTCAAAAATTTTAAGTCTTCTATATTTTCCTTTTGTAACTGCCTATAAAAACAACTATCATATCCCTTCCCCACTTTATTCTTAACATGACAAACACTCCCCGTCCGTGGTATAACACGATATAAAAGAGAATTTTGTTCGCAATTAACTCGTATCTCTACCAAATCTAAATAATCACCAGAACTTTCTCCCTTAATCCATAATTTTTTACGTGAGGTACTCCAAAAAATTGCCTGTTGTTTTTTCAAGCTTTGCTCTATTGCCTCTTTATTGGTATAAGCAAGGAGCAAAACATCTTCGCTTATAGCATTCTGAACTATTACCGGTAAAATATCTACTCCTAAGTGATTCAATTCAACTAACTTTTTAAAGTCAAGCTTAAGACTCGTAGAATGTTCTAGTTTTATATTTGTATTTATATTTGTCATAATTAAAACTTACTCAGCGTGTAATTATCTAAAATTACCTATCCCCACTTGAGCTGTGAAGCTGCAATTTTTTTAGGATCTATGCCACTTTTTTTAATAGCTGCTTTAAGTTCCTCAGCTTTTATTTTTGTTCCCGCTTCTGATACAAGTAAAGAGAGGGCTGCTATAATTATGTACTTGGAATCAACCTCAAAAAAATCACGCAAATCTTTACGAGAATCACTGCGCCCAAAACCATCAGTACCCAAACTTGTAAAAGGAACCTTAATCCCATTTGCTATAGAAAGGGGTAAGGCTCGCGTGTAATCTGTAACAGCAAGAACTGCATCGATATCCTTATTTATGCATTGCGAGATATAAGGCGATTTTTTCTTTTTAGCATCAAGACACGTCCTATTATAACGCTCTGTATCCATTAGATCTACAAAAAGTTGCTTATAACTTGTTACACTCCATAACTCTAAATCAATCTGGTATTCCTCTACTAATGTATTGGCAGCCACTAGAGCCTCTCCAAACAGAGAGCCACTAATTAATAACTGGAGCTTAGCTTTTGCTTTTGAATTAGAGCTTAGCTTTTTATAGAGATACATCCCTTTTATGATATTTTCTTTCAAAGTTTTATTGTTCTTATCCCCATGATATGATGGTGCCGCTGGCATTTCGTAGGGTTCATTACAAACAGTAAAATAATAAATAAGTTTTTCGTTCTTTTTGTACATTCTATCTAAACCATCTTCGACAATAGCTGCAACTTCATAGGCAAATGCTGGATCATAAGCGCGAATATGAGGATAGGGATAAGCAAGAAGGTGGCTATGACCATCTTGATGTTGCAGACCCTCCCCAGCTAGAGTAGTCCTACCTGCGGTACCTCCAATCAAAAAACCACGGCAGCCCATATCTCCTGCAGCCCAAATCAAATCTCCAATTCTCTGAAAACCAAACATAGAATAATAAATAAAAAATGGAATCATAGTCACGCCATGACTAGCATAAGCCGTGCCTGCAGCAATAAAAGAAGAAATGGAACCCGCTTCAGTTATTCCCTCCTCGATTATTTGCCCATCACTAGCTTCTTTATAGTAAAGGAGAGTCGATCTATCTACTGGTTCATATTTTTGACCGATATGGGAATATATCCCTACCTGACGAAAAAGAGACTCCATCCCAAATGTCCTCGCTTCATCTGGTATAATCGGTACAATATATTTCCCAAGCTTTGGATGGCGTAAAAGCTTAGTTAAAATCTTAACAAAAACCATTGTCGTAGATAATTGCTTGCCTTGAGATGATTCATAAAATTCAGTAAAGAAATCACTAGTAGGCAATTCATGACTATTCTTAGTCTCTCGACGCTGGGGAACTGATCCGCCTAAGGCTTTTCGTCTTTCTTTAAGATATATCATTTCTGGAGCATCTTTCTTAGGTCTGTAAAACGGTGCTGACCCAATCTGCTCATCTGAGATTGGAATTCCAAAGCGAGAACGAAAATTCTGGAGCTCTTGTTCGTTCAATTTCTTCTGCTGGTGAGACACGTTCTTACCTTCCCCCGCTTCCCCTAGACCATAGCCTTTTATTGTCTTAGCTAAAATAACCGTAGGTGCTCCTTGATGCTCTATAGCCATACGATAAGCCGCGTAGACCTTTGTGGAATCGTGTCCCCCACGATTGAATTTCATGATATCTTCGTCAGAATAAGCATCGACCATCTTTTTAAGTTGCTCACTTTTACCAAAAAAATGTTCCCTTACATAATCCCCCTTGGCAGCACTATATCGCTGATAGTCTCCATCTACCGTTTCCTCCATGCGCTCCACGAGATCGCCCTCTTTGTCTTTTTCTAATAGTGGATCCCAAGCTGAACCCCAAATTACTTTTATTACGTTCCAACCAGCACCCCTAAATACTGCCTCCAATTCTTGAATTATTTTAGCATTACCGCGCACTGGTCCGTCTAAGCGCTGTAAATTACAATTTACCACAAAGATAAGATTATCTAACTGTTCTCTGGAAGCTAAAGTAATAGCTCCCAAAGTCTCCGGCTCATCTGTCTCTCCGTCACCCAAGAAAGCCCATACCTTAGCGTTCTTTTTTTTTGAAATAATTTTCCTGTCTTCTAAGTAGTGATTAAATCGTGCTTGATATATTGCTAACATTGGTCCTAAACCCATTGATACGGTTGGGAATTGCCAAAACTTAGGCATCAACCAAGGGTGTGGGTATGAAGAAAGTCCACCACTAGGATTTAGCTCACGGCGAAAGTTATCCAAATCCTTTTCTGAAAGTCGCCCCTCTAAAAATGAACGGGCATAAATACCGGGAGCGGCATGCCCTTGAAAATAAATTAAATCCCCTCCCGAGGGGTCATCCTTGCCATGAAAGAAGTGATTAAAAGCGACTTCCAAAAGAGTCGCACAGGATGCGTAAGTAGAAATGTGCCCACCAATACCATCCTCGGTACGATTAGCACGCACAACCATAGCCAAAGCATTCCAACGAACTAGACTCCGAATCCGTTTTTCTATTACAATATTGCCGGGAAAACGACCTTGCTTCTGACAAGAAATAGTGTTTAAATATGGAGTATTGGCAGCATAGGGTAATTGAATACCAAATTCAGCAGCATAATTTTGGAGAGCACGTAATAAATATCTGACACGCTTTTTGGAACCATTACGAATCACATAATCCAAGGACGACAGCCATTCATTTTTTTCTAAGCGAAGTGTTTCTAAGTCTTCTTGATCCATTATTAAAATTTATCTAACTTCTATTTTATTGCGTAAGGTATTTCTATTTGTTTTCTTTCTATTCGCTTTCTTATCGATGCTATCCGTTCCTCATAATATGATTTTTTGGCTGAAAAGATAGTCGCCAAATAAGAATAAAGTGAGCATTCAAAAGATAGATGCCGAGTAATTATTTCTGATGGATTATGCTTTAAATTAGTTTTGAGTCGTTTTATAGATACAAGCATATGTCTAGTATTGATAAAATCAGGTTGGATTTCAGAGATTATTCTTTGAACGGTATGACCCTCAATTTTGCCACCAACCGATGTCTCCAATCCACGGACACGAGCACTCTGGACTATTTCTTTACAATACTGGAAAACTTGGGGATCATTTGCACTAACCGTCGCCCCCAAGGAGGCAGAAAGATCAGCACGAGCAGCAGTTAATTGGTTCAATTCTTTTATATACTCATGTGACATTATTTTTTCAAGATTCTCTAAGGCGGTAATGGTTTCTATATTGATCCCCTTTTTCATTTTTTGGTACTCGTTTTCAGCTAAGACATCTCTAAGACTTTGAATAAATTTTTCTAGGGCATATACTGACTCGATCATCGGAGCAATCAGTCCATCTACTTTTATTTGAGCTAGGGTCTGAATATCATTACGTGCCTCAGCACCACCAATTTTTACATAGAGAGGGACAATCCCTAAACTAAGCTGTCGCAATAAGTCCAGCTCCTCAAAGTTCATGTGTTCAATCTCAGTACCACTCTTGAGAGCCTGCAAAGATAGTTTATCTTTTAAATCTTGTAGCTCATCACGAAGACTAGAAAAAGAAATAGTTCTCATAACTTAAAATATAACACATTTACTTTATCGTATTAATTACGACAACAGGGAAATTTTAATTATCAAGTTTTCCAAAAAGAACTAGCACCAAAAGGTGAAGCTACTTTGCTAGGCCATCTAGGATCACCTTGATAAAAAATATATTTCCTATGGTAAGACCCCATGAAACACTAAGTATTAAAAAAAGAAGATGAATGACTCTATTTCGATAAAGACTGACTACAAAAGTACGAAAATTATGGATGCTTGTTGCAATGTTTTCAAAATCTTCTACCTGTGGTTTTTTAGAACGCAGCTCGGCAAGAGCTGAAACCATCCAAAGACGAATACCAACAAAACCAAGAAAGTAAGATATTGGAGCTAAGAATACCGTTGCTATAAAGGTACTTGGACGAGGATAAGCAACAAGCGCACCAAGTCCTGCACCTATACAACGACTTAAAACCCAATATAGCACAAGCTCTTGGATAACTGCAAGATCTAAACCACTCTGATAGAAAATAGCACTTATTCCCAAAAAAATAAGACTAAAGATAATAAAAGAAAAAATAGTTTTTAGACTCCAAGTTTTCGGTACTGTCAATAACTCTGCTATGTTTACATTAGGCTTTTTACTTTTGAGATTTTTTTCTACGCCACGAAGATGAGCAGCACCGAGTACCGCCAAAATACGATTCTTCTTAGTTCCTCTCTTAGTAGAAGGCTTGGCTAAACTCTTCTTTTTTATATTTGCCTTTAGTCCTAGCTCTTCATAATTACGAATATTCTCTGCAATACAAATATCGCGTTCATCAAGAATAATTTCACGTAAGGCTCTATAACGTTTAGGAAGTGATTTGAGTAAATCGTCTAAAACATCACTGGCTTTTAATTTTTCAATATCATCACTACTAACTTTATCTCTTATAAAAAGCGAAGCAATTAAAAAGCTGATGAGAGAAAGCCGGCTAAAAAAACCAACTCGAGACCATAAACGAGACATGGTAATACGCACCTCACGATCTGCTAATATTATTCGGCGACCATTCTTATTTGCTAATTGAATAGCTGTTTTCATTTCTGCCCCCGGCGAGACGCCTGTTTCTGAGCCAATCTTTTTTTGAAACGCTGCAACTAAAAGACTACTAGCTAAAAGCCAGATTTTATTTTGTTTTATAACTTGGGCTATATCCAAGCTCTTCCATCTATTGGGTAACATTAATGATTCAAAACGTGGCTGACATAGCTCAACTGCAACACTATCTGGTTGATATGCGGCAAAAACTTTACGCACGTCCTTTACTGATTGCTTCGAGATATGTGCTGTACCTAAGGCAAGGACTTCAAAATCTTTGCTTTTATGAATAAAATGAGGGACCCCTTTTAGGTAAGCAGGCACAGACTTGGCCTTAGCTTTAGACTTGCTTTTAGAAACAATTTTACGCTTGGCTTTAGCCTTGCTTTTAGAAACAATTTTACGCTTGGCTTTAGACTTGCTTTTAGAAGCAATTTTACTCTTAGCTTTAGCCTTGCTTTTAGAAGCAATTTTGCTCTTGGCTTTAGACTTACTTTTAGGAGATGATTTTATTTTTTTACTAAGTTTCTTTTTATCAATCTTTATTGCTTTCATAAATCAATATAAACCCTAAGTTCTAATCATTTTTTTTCCTAATAAGATTACCCAAACCCTCTAGTGATTTGGGAGTACTGGCTGCAGCTTTTTGGTTCTGGTTCTTAATATCCTGATAAACCTCAGCACGATGAACGCTTAAAGAACGTGGAGCCTTCACACCCAGCTTGATTTGATCACCTTTGATGTCTACAACAAAAACTTCTACCTCATCACCTATGATGATACTCTCATTAACTTTTCTAGCAAGTACAAGCAAGATTAATTCTCCAGCTTATTAATAATAGGGACTCTAGTTTGATGATTATTATCCAAAGATATAATTTGTCGACCTATCTTTTTAGATCGATTTAAAAGAACTGGTCCTTGTAAATTAGCAGTCATATCTTGAGGACGATCAGAAGGAATGGTCACAATCACATATATAAAACACTCACTTAAATCTTTAACTTCCATCATTTCTAGATCCACTGAAGAAACTCCTGGAACATATGATTCTCCACAAAATAAACTAGGGTCAATTACAACAAAGGCAAGGTCGGCCTGCTTAGTAGACTGGAGCCAGAGGAAGGGGGAATCATCTCCATCTTCTAACAAAGCAAATTCCTTTTCCTCAGGAAATCCATAAAGGCCATCTGCAAAATGATGCATGTAAGCTTGATCCAAGCTCACACTACCTAATGTTTTAGTTAATAGTAATGACATATTATTTCTTATCTTATCTTATAAAATCAAGTAGCTTCGGACGGATAATTCTAGCACCTACATTCAGGGCATAGTTATGAACTGTCTCTAGCCATTTTAGATTCATAATCGTTTCTGGGAAATCAATCCCCTCGCTTTCTGCCAGTAATTCTGTCATGTGGGTACTATCCCAAGCGACTTTCTTTTCATGACTTTCCAAACGATTCACACGCGCCCCCACGTCAGCTCGATGGCGTAGTACATTATTTATACTCGAATCAATATTACCTAAATCACGACCTCCAATTTCTAATTGATCTCCCTTAGTCAAATCATCACGTAATTTAATAATCATATCAAAAATACTCAAACCAGAAACAGTAGCACTCTCAGAATATTCATTTGGCTTAGCAAGGGGATCATTACTCAAAAGGCCTAAGTCTTTTAGAACTGTAGAATTTCCGACATCTTCAAGCCAAGGCTGATGAGCAGAAGTGCTATGCAAAGAAAGATAGTTTTGACCAACTTTATCGGCTCTAATCTCAATACCAACTCTATTGATTTTTTCGATTATATCATCAACTGTATCACCTAGGGCAACTTTAATCTCTGTACCATTCAAACGAAAACTTTGCTCACTCAAAGCGCTATAGTCTTCATTATCTACAGAACCTGTAATTGTAATATTAGTAGCCCAAAACGCACGATTTCCAGGAACATTCACACTCATATACTGACCTCGTTCTATCTCGCGTAAATTCTGACCAATGTTGCCACGGTAGCGAACCTCGACTATTTGATCCTGATCCAAACCTGCCCCACTGCTAGCACTCAAAGAACGGCTAGCGTCTATCCCACTTGACTGAAGAACCTTAACAAATGCTGGTCCCTCTGCGTCATGTCCTCCAAAGAGAGAGCGACCGGTAACATCCTTCGCATTTGCCAGATCGAGAACTGACTCCAAATGTTGATCTACTTCTTTTGCGATAGCGTGTTTTAGTGCAAAGAAATTATCTCCTTGATAAATACCGTTGGCTGCCTGTACTGTAAGCACCCTAATCCTTTGTAAAATATCTGTAAGCTGTCCCAACTGGCCATCAACTAGATTAAGACGCGTTTTCCCCTCACCTATGTTATTTTCAAATTGCTTTAACTCTTTGAGCCGAGTCCGAAAATACATTTGATTACTAGCATCAGACGGTGATTCGCTCGGACGACGGATACGCTTGCCAGTTGATAATTGATTTTGGACCTTATCAAATTCAATTTGATGCCTTCCTAAATTCTGCACCATATTATCATTTTTAATTATATCAGTTATCCGCATAATACTAGCACCTTATTGCTAAAGCATCGGCAAAAAAAATAAAAGGATGAGCTTAAAAAATATTAGGATAGAGAAATAGAAGCCTCGTCACATCGTCATTACGGTTCAATTAATGTATTAATCAGCATCTCTGCCAATATTTTATGATAAGCACGATATCTTTTAGCTAGATGCCAATTTAGATGCCCACCATCTTGAATTTTTAGAAAATCCTTAGGCTGACTAGCTAAGTTAAAGATCTCAAGCCCATTTCTATAAGGAACAACAGTATCCTTGTTGCCGTGAATCACAATAGTATGGATAGGCTTAAATTTTGGCAAAAAATCTCGAATAGCATAGGCATCACTGATAATAGGATATGCTAAATATCCTATTGGTAGGCATATCTTAGAGCCTATTTGCTTAGCTATAGAACGATAGGAACTAAAACTACTCTCGATAACAATTGTTTTAATTAAAGCTTTGTCTTTCATCTCTCCAAGGGTACGGGCAGCGATAACACCGCCCAAGCTTTGACCATATACAATGATAGGCCTTTTGCTGGGCTTATTTTTCTTTTGGATAAACTCTAAGACAAGTTTTGAATCAGCGATAATTTTCCCTGTATCTGGCTGACCCTCGGAACGTCCATAGCCACGATAATCAAAAATAAAAATTTCAAATTTATATTTCCTAAGCCAAAGTAAACTCAGATAATGGGAACTTATATTTTCACCATTGCCATGAAATTGCACGATAGTAGCAAGAGGGCTAGCAAGAGATTTGCTGGAAGAGATAGGGAAAAGCCAAGCATGAAGCTTATTGTGATCTACTCCTTCTAAGTAAAGTTCTTTATACTTTAACAGTAATTTATCCGGATGAAAATAAACTTCTTTTGTTGGTTGATAAAAGAAAGTATTATTACAATGTAAAAATATATAAAAGCTAAAAAATAAAATAATATAAAAAAAATAACTTAAAAATATATTTTTCATCCTTATAATAATATAATAATTAAAATCTTATTCTAAAAATGGATAAGATAACTAAATAAAGTCTCCCGATAATTCTTACGATTATTCACTTCTAACCAAAACTCTCTATTTTTTGCAAG
>JABAAI010000079.1 GCA_014238825.1 Leptospirales bacterium | reverse complement strand
GATACGGTCGAATGTTGAAGATATTAAGATACCATATAATTCCAAGACACTCCATATTTCAATCTCTGTTGGGGTTGCTCTCTTTGATCCAAAAAAAGACAAAGTAAAAAAAGATTTTATCGAGAAAGCTGATAAAGCCCTTTTTGCTTGTAAAAAAAATGGCAGGAATCAGGTACAGTTTTATAATGAAAAAATGTAATAAACCGATAAGAAAGGTATGTATACTTACCTCTCTCATCAAAAACAACAACAAAAAGAAAAGCAAAAAGAATCTCAACACTCACGTAGATTAGTAAATTCCTTACAGTCTGAATCAGAAGGAGTTAATGAATTTGGTGATTTAGATTGCCTATTAGAGCTAAAGAAAGAAGATGAGCTGACAAAAATTCAGTATAGAGACTGCAAAATAGATTATACTAGCTGTCCCAATAAATTTTGTATAAAGAATTTAGCCTAGTTTCTAGTAAAGCCGTGCAATATACCGAAGGTCGGACTTGAACCGACAAGGGATTGCTCCCAGCGGATTTTGAATCCGCCGTGTCTACCATTCCACCACTTCGGCAACTATTTACCTAAAAAATAACACAAGTAATAGAATACAAGTTATTTTATGAGATCATGTGGTGAGCAACACAGGTGATTTTCACGTATGTTTTTTACTGTTTGCCGTGTGTTTTATAGCGACATTTTTCTTTATTTTGTCCATCGTTTGAATAGCATTCAGGATGATTTTCCCACGGTGTGGTACCGTCGCTATCATACATTATATATGTCTTTGGATTACCATTTTCTTCATAATGAGTATATTCTTTGTATTTAATACCATTGTAATATTCAGTAGAAGTCTCAAGGTTGCCGTTACTTTCATAGTAAGTATATTTGTATTCTCGTTTTGCTTCTGTTAGCCCGTAACCTGAAACAACTAATTCTAGCTTTTTGTAGCGATTTTGATAACAGGTCAAAGTATAGCCAAGTTCACTTATTGGTACGCAGTCTTGGATGTTATGATTTTTGCCAACAATTCTTCTAGGCCCTTTTTTAGGGGGGGGTGAGTTACAAGCTAAGAAAAAAAGGCCGGTAATTAAGATCGTTATTATCTTTATTCCCATCAATTCTATAAATTACTTGTCTATAGAATTGTCAATATAAAATAGACATTATTAAATAAGATGAAAAGACACCAAATAGCTTCTCTCGATGTGCTTGAGCTAAGGGGCAAAACAAATGCTCCTGTTATTATCCTTTTTCATGGCTATGGTGCTAGCGCTAATGATTTGTTTCCATTGTGTCAGGAACTATCTTATCAAAAAACAGATCCCCTGGATTCTATAGAGGCCAATGCCTTAAATGATAGCGATGCTACGTGGATTTTTCCGAATGGTATTGTAAAGGTACCACTTGCTCCGAATATGTATGGACGAGCTTGGTTTCCGATTAACATAGAGGCTTTAGAGCAAGCGAGGATAAGTGGAAAACATAGAGATCTAGCTTCTCATTTCCCTGAAGGGCTCTCAGAGGCACGGGAAAGGGCAGAGGAAATGATTAAAGAAATAATTGAAAAACGCAAAATAAATTATAATCAAATTATTATAGGTGGTTTTAGTCAAGGAGCAATGCTTGCTACAGACATTGTACTAAGAAACAAGCAAGTCAATCAGAACTTTGCTAAGTTGATAATTCTTTCTGGAACATTGCTGGCCCGGGAAGAGTGGACTAAGCTTGCTCTTGAGAAAAAAGGGATTTCATTTTTTGCCAGTCATGGTAAGGACGATCCAATTCTATCATTTGACTTAGCAGAAGAACTTTATAGCATTTTTACAAAATCTGCATCATGGGAAGGGACTTTTATTCCCTTTTCTGGTGGTCATGAAATCCCTTTACAAGTTCTAAGTGCCCTAAAAGAATATATTCATAAGAGCTAGGCACTCTCTAATAATGCATAAGCTTTTATTCAAAACCTAGGAGCAGGCCACCTTGATAAGTTAAAAAACTAAAGAGATAGGCAAGGCCAGTCATGTAAACAAAGACAACAATAGCCCAACTCCATTTTCCTAGCTCTTTTTTAATAACAGCTAATGTCCCCATACATTGACTACAGAGGGCGAAAAATACCATGAGACTTATGGCTAGTAGCGGTGTATAGACTGGTTTCCCATTAGCACGCCGTTCTAACTGTAAGCGATTTCGTAGGTTTTGATTTTCTGATGACATGTCATCTATTCGATATATAATTCCTAGGGCAGAAAGTAGCAGCTCTCTTGCAGGGAAAGCGCTTATAATTCCAACGGTAATTTTCCAATCGAAGCCTAGAGGAGTAAAAACAGGAGCAATTATTTTCCCAAAACTTCCTAAATAACTATTTGCTAGCTGCGATGATTCATCTTCGTTCTCTTTAATATTTTCAATTTTAGGGATAGCATTATTTTGCAAAGCCAAGGCCTCAGCGGCAACTTTTTCTGAGCGAGGGAAATAAGCCAATGCCCAAATTATAATTGAAAATATAAAAATAATCGTTCCTGCTTTCGTAACAAAGTTTTTAGTAGCATTCCATACTCGAATTAGTACATTTTTTAATCGTGGTCGCTTGTAAGCAGGAAACTCCATCACAAAAGGGGTTCGAGGAACTTTGTTACTCATAAATTTTTGTATACTCCACGATAGAGGTAGCGCTATAATAGCTCCAAGGGCGTGCATGAAGAATAGGCAAAGGACAGCTAGAGAGGCACCATAGTAGGGTTCAATTATTGCCCCAATAAATAAAACATAGATTGGAAGGCGTGCGGAGCAAGACATTAGTGGAGCAACTAAAATAGTGATATTCCGGACACGTGAATCAGGTATTACTCGCGCTGCGAGAATACCGGGGATAGCGCAGGCAAAACTAGAAAGTAATGGAATGAATGAACGTCCATTGAGGCCAGACCAAGCGAGGAGTCTATCTGCTAAAAAAGCAACGCGGACTAAATAGCCACTATCTTCAAGTAATGCGATAAAAAGAAATAGGATTACAATCTGTGGTAAAAATATTAACACTGCACCAACGCCGGCAATGATACCATCTTGTACCAGTGATTTTAGGATTTCGTTTCCTCCAAAGTGGGAGCCCAGCGATTCTCCCAGCCATCCAAATGACATATCTATGCTATCCATTATAGGTCCAGACCAGGTATACATGGATTCAAATATAAAATATAGCAAAACAAGGAAAATAAGAATACCTAAAATAGGATGTGTAAGTATAGTATCCAATCGTTCGTTGCGCTTGTTTTGTTTTTCTGTCTTTGGGTCCAGTACTCTTTTGATTTTCTTATCAATCCAGCGATAACGAGATAGGCTAGATAAAGCCATATTTGTTTTTAATATTTTGCTATACTCTGTATGTGCTTTTGTTAGCACTTCTTTTAGTTTTGGTTCTTCTTCTATTAAGCTTTGGTCTGGGTGTGAAAGATATTCACGAACTTGGAATCTGCTTATATCGTCATTTTTTGATATTTGAGTATAGACGGTAGATAAAAGCTTTTCTTCTTCTAAATTATCTGAGTTAAACGGAGTGGCAAAGTTTTTTTGTTCTAATGATTTTTTTATGGCTAGTTCTAATTTCTTGACATCCTTTTCTTTATAAGCCACAACGGGAACAATATCGACTCCCAGTTCCTTTTTTAATTCTTCAACATCTATTCCTATATTTGAAGCAAGGGCTTGGTCATACATGGTAAGAGCGATAATAATAGGGATATTTAATTCTGTGATTTGAGAGAATAGGAATAGGTTGCGACGCAAATTACTTGCATCTAGGGTAAAGAGCAATAAATCAGGCTTTTTCAGCTCATCTATCTTTCCTAAAAGGGTGTTTTTCGCAATTTTTTCGTCTAGGGGATCCAAAGATTTACTCTGCAAGCTATAGAGGCCGGGTAAATCTATTATCTGGATATTTTTCTTATCGATGACAGCCTGACCTATCTTTGTTTCAGTTGTTGTGCCTGAATAATTAGCTGTTTTTTGCCGTGTACGGCAGAGACCATTAAAAAGGGTCGTTTTGCCTGTATTAGGATTCCCAACAATCGCAATGAGACTCTTGTTACTCAGTCCCATAATA
>JABAAI010000078.1 GCA_014238825.1 Leptospirales bacterium | reverse complement strand
TCCGCTTGCTAAAGGTTTTGCCCTCACTATTCGTCTACTAGCAAATATGACTGCAGGACACGTGATTATACTGGCTCTGATGGGTTTTATTTTTCAAAGTGCGAGCCTCTGGTATGGTGGCCCTGGCTCTATGCTTGGTGCCTTAAGCATAAATTTTGCGGCTGTTAGCGGTGCCGTTATTATTTATTTTCTTGAAATTTTAGTTGCATTTTTACAAGCTTTTATTTTTGTATTACTTACGGCACTTTTTATAGGCTCTGCATTGCACAGACATTAGATTTAGTGTTGTTATATATTATATGGACTTTATTAAATATTTTGGAGGAATAAAATGATTGTACTTGCTTTCATTGGAATTGGGGTTGGAGCCGGTCTTATTTTGATAGGTGCTGGAATGGGAATAGGTAAAATTGGAAGTTCAGCCGTGGAAGGAATTAGTCGCCAGCCAGAAGCAGCTGGTACCATTCAGACAGCTATGATTATTTCTGCAGCTCTTATCGAAGGTGCTACTCTATTTGCTTTGGTGATTATATTTTTACTTAGTCAAAATATCACACCAGAACTATTAGAAAAGTATGCTCCACAAAAACAGGATACTGTAGAACAGAGTAAGCCATAAGTAAAAAGAGAAGATTATTATGTTACTCAAATTTTTAGCAAAAGAAGGAGGTCTTGCCATTTTAGAGGTTGATCCGGGTCTTGTGATTTGGACTTTCATCATCTTTGGCCTTGTCCTTCTTCTCTTGCATCGTTTTGCTTGGGGACCCATTAATAGGGCCCTAGATTCAAGAGCCAAAAAAATACATGAGAATATAAAAGCTTCGGAACGGCTTAAAAAAGAAGCCGAAAAAATCTTAAATGAGCACATAGCCAAGTTGGATAAACTGCAACTAGAAGCTCATAAGATAATAGATGATACTCACGAACAAGCCAAAAAGGAAAGAGATATAATTTTAGATAAGGCAAAGGCAGAAGCACTTGCCTTATTAGAAACTAGTCGCCAAGAAATAGACGAAGTAAAAAATGTAGCGATGTCCCAAGTAGAAAAACATGTAATAGATTTATCTATCAAAATTAGTTCGCAAATTCTAAGACGAAGAATAAATCCTTCTGATAATGAAAAATTAACTGGAGATGCTTTTAACGATATCAAAAGTATCAGAGGTATAGATGGACTCGAGAGCATCGAAAGCCTGAATTAATACTCTAAGCTATAAACCTACTCCGACTAGGTCATACCACTAATAAAATATCCTAAAAACAAATTACAAGTACAAGTTTATAATGCAAACACAAATCACCACAGTATATGCCGAAGCCTTTGTAGAATATGCTAAAGAAAAATTAAATAATACTAACTCGCTTTCTCTAAAAGATTGGGGTCAAGCACTTAAAGACTGCACTATCTTGCTAAGTTCTAACAAAAAGACTTGGAAACTCCTTCTTTCGCCAATAATTTCAGCAAAAGAAAAAACACAATTACTAGAAAAAGCATTTAGAGGAACAGACACTGTATTTATTGTCCCATTCCTTTCTATATTGGCCAAGCGTGAGCGCTTTATACAATTACCAGAAATCGAAGTTCTAGTCCAGAAATTAATCAGTAAGAGCCTTAACCAACAGATAGTAAAGGTAATTACTGCCGAGCCATTTAGTGAGGCACAAAAACTAAAATTAAATGAAAACCTAACTCAACTATTTAAAAAAGATATTATATTCAATATAAAAATAGATAAAGATTTAATTGGAGGATTTGTACTTAAATCAAATGACCTTGTTATAGATGCAAGTTTCCGTAATCGATTAAAACAAATACGAACGGCACTCTTAACACGAAAAAAAACAGGAGAAAAATATTATGAAAATTAAATCAGACGAAATTGTAAGTGTGCTAACACAAGAGATCAAAAACTACGATTCAAAAATCGAAATGACGGAGGTAGGAGAAATCATCTCCGTAGGAGATGGAATAGCTCGAGTCTATGGTTTAGACAATGTCATGTTTAATGAAATGGTGGAATTTGAAAACGGTATAAAAGGACTAGCCTTCAACCTAGAAGAAAGTTCAGTTGGCGTTATTGTCCTAGGAGATTACCTTCATCTACGAGAAGGACACCAAGTCAAACGTTTAGGAAGGGTCCTAGAAATACCAGTTGGTTCAGAATTACTAGGTAGAGTTGTCAACCCCATGGGTGAAGCAGTAGATGGCAAAGCTCCTATCGAAACCAAGCATAAACGTCCTATGGAAATTATTGCTCCCGGCATTGCTAAACGCCAACCAGTACATGAGCCAATGGAAACAGGAATAAAGGCTATTGACTCGATGATTCCTATTGGTCGTGGACAACGGGAACTTATTATTGGAGATAGAGGAACTGGTAAAACAAGCATTGCCATTGATACAATTATCAATCAAAAAGGTAATGGTACTATATGCATCTATGTTGCAATCGGACAAAAATCATCCGGCGTTGTTGCACTGGAAGAAAAGCTAAGAAAGCATGGCTGCATGGACTATACAATTATCGTTATGGCATCAGCATCCGACCCAGTACCTCTGCAATACCTAGCACCCTATGCTGGTACTGCTATGGCAGAATATTTTATGTATGAAGAAAAAAAGGCTACGCTCTGTGTTTATGATGACTTAAGTAAACAGGCCAATGCCTATCGCCAAATGTCATTATTATTAAGACGCCCACCCGGGCGGGAAGCATTCCCAGGTGATGTCTTTTATTTGCATAGTCGCCTCTTAGAACGCTCTGTTAAATTGAGTGAAAAATATGGTGGTGGTAGTCTAACTGCCTTACCCATTATTGAAACGCAAGAAGGTGAGGTTAGTGCGTACATACCTACGAACGTAATTTCTATTACTGATGGTCAAATTTATCTACAGCCAAATCTCTTTGCTAGTGGACAGCGACCTGCTGTAGATATTGGTATTTCTGTAAGCCGAGTTGGAGGAGCTGCACAAACTAAAGCAATGAAATCCATTGCTTCGAAACTGAAATTAGACTTAGCCCAATTTCGTGAACTGGAAGCTTTTGCTCAACTGGGAACAGAGCTAGACCCAGTAACAGAAAAGCAACTAAATAAAGGTTCTAAAATTTTAGAAATTCTCAAACAAGACGAAGCTAATCCTTGGCCAATGGAAGAACAAGTAATTTCTATCTTTAGTGTAAACCAAGGGCATATGGATACAATCCCTATAGAAAAGATTCATGATTTTGAAAAGAAAATTATTGAATTTTTTAAAAAAACACATCCAGAAGTTCTTAGCAGCATAAGAGATACAAAAAAAATTCAAGACAAAGAAATGCTTGCTAAAATAGTAACAGAATTTGCGAAAAAGTATTTAGATGCTCTCTAGATAGTATCTAAATATTTTACCTGTAAAAATATCTAAGCGATTTATACAAAGTGTCTACAAGGTGTTTGCAAACACGATGTCTAAAAATTGGAAATCTCTCTGTGGGAGGAGGTGTGCCAATTCGAATCCAATCAATGACATGCACAGACACTATGGACACCAAAGCCACTGTAGAGCAAAGCAAGGCCCTCTTTGATGCCGGAGCAGAATTAGTTCGGATCACTAGCCCCGGTCCTAAGGATGCCGAAAATTTAAGACACATTAAATCAGCCTTACTAAAGCAAGGCTACGAACAACCGCTAATAGCTGATATTCATTTTTCGCCTAAAGCCGCTCTTATCGCCCTAGAGCATGTAGAGAAAGTACGCATTAATCCGGGTAATTTTGTTGATAGAAAGTTTTCTGAGTTAAAAAAAAGCGAATATACAGAAACCCAATATCAAGAAGAACTCGGCAAGATAAAAGAAAGCTTTTTGCCCTTTGTACGCCGTGCAAAGGAATTAAAAAGAAGCATAAGAATAGGATCAAATCATGGCTCTCTTTCAGACAGAATAATGAACCGCTATGGAGATACGCCATTAGGAATGCTAGAATCTGTCCTAGAATTTATTCGCTTTGCACGACAAGAAAATTTTCATAATATTATAGTATCAATGAAAAGCTCAAATCCACAAATCATGATTCAGGCCTATAGACTTTTAGCTGATTATTTTATTAAGCATAATTATGATTATCCAATCC
>JABAAI010000077.1 GCA_014238825.1 Leptospirales bacterium | reverse complement strand
GATACAGAATGGAGTTCGTTTTTTAGTTTATACTTAGCTTGTTCCAACTCTTCCCTAGTGCTGATTTTTCCTGTATAGCTTAGACTCGCATATAGCTTAATTTTTGGTTCTGTTCCTGAAGGTCGTATGGTTAATTTACCATCTGGCTCTAATAAGAACTGGAGGACATCAGAGGGAGGTAGTGATTTGAAAAACTTAGGATTTGGCTTAGCGTTTTTAAGCTGATGTTTATAATCTATAATACTGACAACATGACGATCACCTATTTTCCAATCAGAGATTTTGCTCTTTCGGAGCCTTTCCATAGCACTCGCAATTTTTTTCTTTCCAGATGAGCCTTTCAGAGTGAGAAATTTTAAATCTTCTAAGTATAATCCATAGCGCAAATAAATTTGGTCTAAATATGCGTTAAGGTTACCACATTCAGCAAGTATCTCGCATAAAAGTAAGGCACTAGCAAGGGCGTCCTTATCCCGTACAAAGTTTACCGGTAAATAACCATGCGACTCTTCTGAGCCAAAAACATAGCGAGAAAGATCTTTCTTTTTTTCTAATATTCTAATATGATCAGCAATGTACTTGAAACCCGTCAAAACTTCGATGACATCCATACCATGTCGCTTTGCTATATTGCTCTGTAAATCACTAGTGACTATTGACTTAATTATCATTGCTTTTTTGGATTTAAGCTTGGTCTTCTGTTTTGGAGCGTAATTTTCACATAAAAAAGCACACATAATAATACCTAGTTGATTGCCGCTTAAGTAGCGATAGCTTCCATTATCATTACGAATTCCAGCCCCTAGTCTATCTGCATCGGGGTCCGTTATCAAAAATAAATCAGCTCGCAAGTTTTCAGCCAACTTTTTGGCAAGCTCTCGGGAGCTTTCGGCTTCGGGGTTAGGATAATTTACTGTTGGGAAATTACCATCTGGCTTGGCTTGTTCCTTAACTATGTCTAGAGCAAAACCATGTTCTCGCAATAGTGGCTCCATCCATGCCGCTCCTACACCATGCAGTGGTGAATAGACAATTTTAAGAGGAGGCTTTTTGGGGTTTTTTGCTGATGTCACAAACTCACAAGCCCCCAATTCTTTTATATAACTTCTTTTTATCTGATATCCAATCCGGATTACATTTTTTTTATATATTAAAGTCTTTGGCGAAGAAAAGGGGACTTGTGACCAATTCTTGATAGAGAGAATGCACGCTTCTAATTTTTCTTGTGCCACCCCCACAAATTGACTGCCATTTGAATCGTATATTTTATAACCATTGTATTGAGGTGGATTATGACTAGCCGTAATTACAATTCCCGCCTGTGCTTTTAGCTTTCGCACTGCATAACTTAAAATTGGGGTAGGTGCGCATTCTTGAAAAAGATGGACCTTGAAACCCATCGAGGCAATGGTTCCAGCAGCCGTTTGTGCAAATTCATAGCTAGTTTTTCTTGAATCGTAGGCGATAACTAGAGCAAGTTTTTTGTTTTTATTCAAACTAGTTTTGCGTAAGTAAAGACAAAGAGCAAAGCTAACTTTTGCCACTGTCCAAGCATTCATGCAGGCGGGTCCATTACCGACCAGAGCACGCATCCCTCCAGTACCAAAGTCTAATTTTTCCAAATAAGCGTCAAATAAAGGATTGGAATTCGCTCTCACATAATCTGCACAAACTAAAGCCGCCTCTCTGCGTATTTCCAAGGGAAAGCAAGCTTCCGTCCACTCTAGTGCTTGCAATAACTTAGCTTCATCTATTTTTATTTTTGGTACATCCATATTAATATACTTAACTTTCTTCTAAAAATTAAGAGCCTCCTATAAGTTTTTGAATTTTTTGCGTTTTAGATAAGGAGTGGTGATTAGGAGCATGAAGTTTATTGAGCATTTTTTCTGTAGCATGAACTGCTGCCAATACTTGATCCGTGGCAAAGCCACTAGTGCGAAAATTACCTTGCCAAGTAACCATGGCTTCAACCAAAGCATCGCTTTTACCACCGGGCGGAATATGTACTTCATAGTCTATAAGCTCTGGTAATTTTATTTTTACTTTTTCGGCCATTTTTGCGATGGCATTCATGAAAGCGTTATAGCCACCATCTCCCTCGGCCTGTTCAGGATAAACTTTGCCTTTGTATTCTATTTCTATTTCTGCCGAGGCCCTACCTTTCAAAGAAGTACGAATAACGCAGGCGCTAATCTTAAAAGCCCTCTCTAAACTAAGTCCAAATAAATCTCCTATGATATAGGGGAGTTCATCTGGAGTAACAATTTTTTTCTTTGCTCCCAACTCTTTGATACGATTTAAAAGACTTTTTTCATCAGCTACAGATAGCTTTATCCCGAGCATCTCAAGATTTTTGCTAATAGAAGCCTTTCCAGCAAGTTTACCTAGGGCATAGACGCGTTGTCTCCCAAAGCGCTCTGGCAAAATCGGGTTTGAGTAAAGATTAGCCTTTTGATCTCCATCGGCATGGATACCAGCCGTTTGTGTGTAAACATCTTGGCCGACAATTGGTCTGTTTGATTGAATCCGCTTAGCACTAAAGGTTTCAACTAGGCGCGAGGCATCTGTAATCGCTTTTTCGTTTATCGATGTCTTAATTCCTAGTTTATCATGCAGAGCAGTAACAACAGCTTCCAGTGGTGAGTTGCCAGCCCTCTCGCCTAGACCATTTATACTCACATGCAAAGCAGACACGCCTTCTTGCACAGCCACTAGGCAATTAGCCACAGCTAATCCATAATCATTGTGGCCATGAAAATCAATAGGTATTTTAGGGTTGTGTTTTATGGCGTGCCTCAGTGCTAATTTTAACTCATTGGGACTAAGGATGCCCATCGTATCAGGAAGAAACAGGCGTTTAATTTGCATCTGAATCAGTTCTTTTAGCATCTCTTCCAGATATTTAGGAGAATCAAGAAAGCCATGTGACCAATCCTCCAAGTAGAGCTGCACTGTAAGTCCAGAAGCTATTGCGGCCTCTATGGTTTGTTGAATCTTACTTAGATGTTCCCCTAGGCTCTGCCCCAGTTGAATTTCGCAATGCTTTTGTGAACCCTTAGTCAGCAAATTAAGTACGCACCCACCTGCAGAGGCAATCCAATCTACAGAGCGTTGTCCATCCACAAAGCCAAGTATTTCTATTCGATCTAGGTAATTTTGTTGTTTAGCCCAAGTTAGAATCTCTTTCACCGTCTCATGTTCTTCTTTTGAAACTCTAGCACTGGCAATCTCTATCCTATCTACAGCTAGCTTTTCTAAAAAGAAACGAGAGAGCTGTAGCTTTTCAAAGGAGGAAAAGCTTACCCCATCTGTTTGCTCACCATCGCGTAGAGTGGTGTCCATAATTTCGATATTTTTCAAATTTTTAATAATCTCTCTCTCCACTATAATGCGAAAGAAATTCATTTTAATCAATTTTAATCAATCATAATTTAATTTTTTATTATAATTTAGCTTTGATTTCAGCAATTTTCGTAGCTGAATTTACAATACAGTGCGATATTATTTATCATAAAACTTCAAAAAAAAGCTTGCAAAAAAATGCTTTCTATATAATATAATAATTTACTCGATTTTGATATATGACTTCCTCTCCACTCAAAAAGTTAATTAAAAGAACAGCTAGTTGCTTCCTGATGAGCTATATTTTCAGCGTCCTGCTTACGGCTTGCCTCTCTAGTAGCAGTGATACAGCTGATAAATTGATTTGCTTTGATGTAGCTGAGGGTCAAGAAACAATAATAAATTATCCCAGCGGTAGTGGTGCAACTAGAGTGTGTCATGGCGCCAGTCAAGATTATGACGGAGATGGGATAGAAAATCAATATGATGGCGCAGCTGGAGACTATCGTTATTTTACTAGTGTTAGTAGTGATGGATATTATGAAATTAGTAATATTCAGCAGTTGAGGGCTATCACAACTTTTCAATGTCCAAACAGAGTGGGAGGGATATCACAAATGCAATGTGATAGTGATGATCATCCCCTGGGAACAATAGTTAAGCGCCTAGCTGCTAAATATCGTTTAATTGCTGATATCGATGCTAGTAGCATAAGCTCTTGGGAACCAATCGGAAGTGGGAGTGATACAGACAAATCATTTAGTGGTGAATTTGAGGGAAATGGAAAAGCAATTAGCAATCTTAGTCTTAGTGGTACTACTCCCTTAAATGGCCTTTTTGGCTATCTTAGTGGAAGCGTCTCAAATCTTATTCTTAGCAATAGTAGGGTTGAGATTAGTGATATTAGCATAGCGGTAGCGGTAGCGGGATTGGGCACAGGTATTCTA
>JABAAI010000076.1 GCA_014238825.1 Leptospirales bacterium | reverse complement strand
ATATTTTTTTGCCGATTCTTTCATGTTTATTTACCAGTATTTATTTTAATATTTTGAATATCAAATCTTTTTTAATTTTGAAAATAGCTCGTATTAAAAATATTAGACTTCGTGATATTTTTGAATCATTTGAGTTATTTTCATTATAAGCAAAGATGGAAGGCTCATAAAGTTTTCCCCTCCAATATCTAATTTTTCCTCAAAAATATATTCTTCAAGCGCTCGTGGTCCCAAACCCACTCCCAAACTTAAAATTCCTTTTTGTCTAAGAGACTTTATATTTTGAATAAAAGCTCTTAGCTCTACCCCGCCAAGCTCTTCTTCTAAGGATATTTTACCGCGATGCCCTCTGAAATCAGAAAATATCACTAAAATACGAGTCCGAGGGCCACTAGTACTAAAGCCACCAGCCAATTCATCTAGAACTAGATATTCCCTAACTGTATCCCCATGCCATTGCTCGGTTAAACCCGAAAAAATATCATTTTCTTTACTAGCATTCCACTCATCCTCTATTCTTTTATGCCAGATTAAATCAATATCTTGCTTATTATTTTTTAAATCAGAATAACTAGCCAGAGCATATGGCAAAGAATATTCCTGCAACAAAAGAACCGCGCCCATCAAGGCCGCTAAAGTAGCAAAAGAATATTCAAAATTAAAGATTCGACGGCCCTTATTGAGAGCAAACACTAACTCTACGCCCTCCAATTGATTTTTTTCAAGAACTGTTACGCTATTATCAAAAACACGATCCTCACCTTGTCCAGAAAGATAAGCTAAGTAGCGTCGCATATCAACGCGTGAACCTTGCTGACTATAAAAACGGTTCAAACGTGACTTTGGCTCTAAAAGTTTATCGAAGCGAATATGAAACTTTTGAAGTTCAGCAGCAAAAGCCTGCTTAAACTCTTCTAATGTTATCCCAATATCATAGCTCCACAAAATGCGTCGCTTACGAAGAAAATCATTATATAATTCCTCTGTACGATAACCCCAGGCTCCACCTCCTCCTTGAGGCTCACCCTGCCCCTTATTCCCTAGTGTATCTGAGCCATACCAAGCATCTGGACCCTCCTTGATATTACCTCCTGTCTCGGGAGTATTAATCTCAATGCCTTTTTTGAGACTTTGGCCACGCAGCTTTGCCTTAAAGCGATTTGTATTTATTTTTCGCCAATGTTTTTTTTGGTCCCACCAAATATGAGACTTATAACCACTATTTTTTATTTTTTTTTTAGTGGAAATATCTTTAGTATGGTTTATAAAACTATCTAGTACACTTGAAAGTGATTTACCTTCAAATAAAGAATCAAATATTTTTAGAACTTTCTTCCTTTCCAGAGGATCCATTATTTCGTTACTGTACGCGATCTCAGCAGCTGAACGAATGGCTTCTATTATTCTTTGTTGATCCTGACTAGCAGAATCTTGATTAGATTTAGTGAAAATGAAACTTGAAAATTCTTCTTTCAATGAAAGGAGTATAAAATGACACCACCGCTTTAAATTAGTAAGACCAAATTCATAGGGAATACTATTACTAGCGCCAATCTCTTGCTCTATCGCTTGTTTTCTTATAGCAGCATGAAAATCTGCCATTGCTTCTAATAATGGCTTATTATCTTGCTGGTCTATATTTAGAAAATGCCCAATAAGCTCAATTAGACTGGATCTATGATCAATTGGGGGAATGACAAGAGAAGAAAAACGATTACGAAAAGCACGCGATATAGACGCTGTATTTCGCCGTGTCCTAAAATATTTAATAGCAAATATTCGTGTATTTTTAGAAATTACTAGAGGTTCTTCTTCTCCGGATTCTGTTGCTAAAAGTAGGGCTTTGGCATCATCTAAAAGCATATTTAATTTCTCAATGAGCTCGGGACCAGCAGCTTCGAGACCTCTAAATAAAATAAACTCCTCTTTACGTAATGCAGTACTTAGAGGACCGTCCATCCACTTAACAGATTGAGTAGATTTAATATTGCCATTTGCCTCATGATTAACGATAGGTTTTATTCCTCCAATAATATCGTTGGTATGCATACCTCGCGAAAATGTAATCACTCGTAGTGGACGACCCAAAAGAGAGCTAAAGAAACAAAGATAATCTTCAGCCTCCACATCGGCAGCACATTCTAAAAGTAAATTTTCCTTTTGAGCGATAGCAGCAGCAATGGTTTCTAAAATTTTTGCATTCTGCTTTAGAGGTGGTAGAATAGAACAAGCATCGGCGACAGCACCTCTAAATAACTCTGGCTTATCTCCAATAAAATCTAAAGATATGCGCCCAATTTGAATTTGCTTGTTTTTAGAATCTGCGTGGACTAAGGCCGTTCCAGAAAGGCTATCTTCACTTTCACTTTGATTTGCTTCTCCTAAAAATTCTTGGAAATTTGCTTGATAAGAAACTTGCTTAGCTAAAACCATAGTAAGTTTTTTGCTAATAGCGACTTTATCTTTTTTTTGACGGAATGGTGCAAGGTAAATGTCATTTAAGTTTTCCTCCCAAAATAAATCATTTTCTTTATTGGCTTTACTATGATTATTTGTTAGCTTAACTTGTGCGACTAGTCGACTTGCTAAACGCTTCAAATTCCTTAAGTTAAAATGATAAGCTTCCATATCTGTAGATCCAATAAGGCTTTGACTCAGCAAAGTTTCAACTTCTTGATTAATATTAACAAGGGCCAGTAGCTGAGACTCAGTCAAATCAGGATAGAGTCCTGAGAGTATTTCTATTTGCTCTTTGTTGCTATAGGAATCAATATATATTGTACTAAAATATTTACGTATCTCACGCGGTAAGTTTTTGCGTCCTATAAAATATTCTGATGGATTCTGAGTGGCTACAAAACTAAAGCCCGGTTGTGCACAAATAGTACTCGCATCCCCTTCCAAGAGTTCCAAAGAGGAATCTGTAAAAACAGAGTGGAAACGCTTAAGCACACTAGGATTACATAAATTCATCTCATCTGCAATAAAACAGGCTCCCTGCCGTAGAGCGCGTGATAATGGGCCATCTAACCAAATAAAATTACCAAGGATAGGATCCATGCGATAGCTTCCTATCAAATCATCTGCGAGAGTATCTTCATTCATGCTGTAGCGTATCGTTGTGCAAGAACGCAGCGAATTTATATAATACAACAAAGCATTTTTGCCTACTCCTGCATCTCCTACCAAGAGCAAGTTCTGACCGTAAAGCAGAGGTGGGATTATTTTTTGTAAATTACGCTTCGTTGTCGCCGTAAGCACAAGTTTTGTATCAGGAAGCCAGCCTGCTTTCTTTTGCTGTACAGGAACGGATATTCCAGCAATATCTACATATTCACCCATCTTCATTTATATTTGAAAAAGGAAGTAAAGTAGTCAATTATAAAGTACTTTTTTTTGATTTTTTAGCGGAACAAAGACATAGTTAAGAACCCCTCTTATATATGCTTTAGACGATTCTAAAGCTAAAAATAAAAAAAGGAGAATAAAATTATGAAAATAATGTGGATGAAAATGACAAATTTTAGAATAAAAATTAAGCAATGCTATTTAGCTATAATGAATAGCCTTATAGTTTGGGTAATTTCTTTTGGTGCTATTGGCCTTTTGAGTCAATGTGAGGGCTATGATGTAGAATTAAAGGAAGAACATACCAGTTGTCCAATTATGGTGGAGGATAGGGATGGTGATTGTAGCTTAAATGCTGAGGATGCTTTCCCAGATGATCCAATTGAATCAAAAGATACCGATTCAGATGGGATAGGTGATAATGCAGACTTTGATGATGATGGTGATTTGGTTCAATCTATGGGGTACAGACCGTCGAGCTACTATTTTTGGGTGTTGAGGGAGATGTTATCAATGTAAAATCCGTATCCATATCAGTATCAGAACTATAACAAGTTCCGCCTCTCTGTTTTGAGTTTCCGTTAGACAAAGAGCCAAGCTTTACATAGTCTATAATATTGGTTGCACTATTGGTAGAAGGCTCACTTCCTGAGCTTGTCAAGACTATGCAATAATCATTAGAGCCTATTGCTCCAAGAGTAGAAATATCAGCTGAGATAGTATTACTACTTCGAGACACCAAATAATAAGATCCGGCAGGCATATCTACATCAGGCAAACCTAAAAACTGAGTCCATCCGTTTGATGGGTCACACTTATAATCACGACCGACATATAACCCTTGTAAATTTTGAGTAGTTGTACCAGCATTATATAAAACAATATAATCATTTGCTGTTGTGTTATTATATTTATTACCGACTTCTGATATTTTCAGATTATATATTGGAGGCGGGGGTGGAGGATTAGGGTTCACTGTACATTCAGATCCAGTACATCCAAATTTAAGTTGGACTTTGACCGGATAATGATCAGAGACTTCCTTTTCTGCGTCTGAATCAGTTGGGGTCGGGCAGTTACTAATATAGCTTTCTAAACACCCTTCTGTTTTAATTTCCTCCAAAAACGAATCCCAATTTAATACAGAAACAGAGTTACTTACATAGTTATTACTATTGATACTGGGTGAAACAAGAATACGATCGTATGTATTTGATGAAACAGCAACCGTAGTA
>JABAAI010000075.1 GCA_014238825.1 Leptospirales bacterium | reverse complement strand
CTGTTCCGGGGACAATTGCAGGTCTTCTTGATATTCATAAAGGGTTCGGTAAATTAGAATTAAAACGTGTATTAGCTCCTGCAATTCGTTTAGCAGAGAATGGCTTTCCGGTCTATGCTAGTCTAGCTCAAGCGATTAAAAAGAACTATAAGGAGATGAGTGATGACATGCTATTAGTTTTTGCTCCTAATAATAAAATATTGCGAGAAGGTGATTTGTTAAGACAAAGAGATTTAGCGAAGACAATCAAAGTTCTGGCAAAAAAAGGTAAAAAGGCATTTTATAACAGAAATGGTGATATCGCTCGAGATTTCATCAAATATATGAGCAAATATAAATCTTCTTCTAATGGTGCTCTTATACAAGCGCAGGATTTAGAAAGTTATCGAGTTCTACGCCCAAAGCCACTTGAGATAAAATATAAAGGCAAAAGAGTTGTAACTTTCCCTCCTCCATCTTCTGGCATTTTTTTACTAAGCATGTTGAAGATGCTTGAACCTTTTCCACTTAAAGAAATTTATCAAAAGAACAGAGCGAGATATTACCACATTCTTATTCGTGCTATGAATGTTGCTTATAGAGACCGCGCTCGTTATGGCGGAGATAGTCGGTTTTCTTCAATACCAGTTCATTCCTTGCTAGAAAAATTGCTTCAGCCTAAACCACTTGAAATAAACTCTAAGTTTATTTCTCAAAGCGGATTTGGGAAGGTGCCTGAGGAATCTTATGAAACCACCCATTTTTCAATTATAGATAAGGAAGGTAACGGCTTGAGTTCTACTCAATCTGTGAACTATAGTTTTGGCTCAAGGGCAATGATTCCCAACTGGGGTATTGTTTTGAATGATACGATGGACGATTTTAGTAAGTCTCCCGGAGTTGCTAATGTTTACGGTTTAATTGGAGGTAAAGCCAACGAAATTGCTGGTGGTAAAACTCCTCTTAGTAGTATGTCGCCAACTTTTATTTTCGATAAAGCTAAACTTAACTTGGCAGTAGGAGCGCCCGGAGGCTCTTATATTATAACAGCAATTTTACAAGCGATACTAAATGATATAGATCTAAAATTACACCCATTAGTTTCTGTCGCACGAGGTCGGCTTCATCATCAGTACAGACCCAAAACAGTTTTTTTAGAAAAGCAAAGTTTGAATCAAAAAGACCAAAAATTATTAAAAAATTTTGGCTACACTTTGGATAATTCTCCTTCGAGGGCAAAGCTATTTGTAGTAAAAAATGACAAAAATGGAATTATTGCAGCATCAGATCCTAGAGGTGATGGTAGACCAGCTCCTAGTCCTATCAAAAGATAGCAATGGGACTTATGCATACGCCGGTATCCCAAAAGTTTTTAACGCGGAGTAACTTACCCCTAAGTAATTGTTTGCATGGCTTAGAAAGAGAAGCTTTGAGGTTTAATTTAGACTTCTCTTTAGCAGAGACTTCCCATCCCAAAGGTCTCGGCTCTGCCTTAGAGCAAAAACATATTACGACAGATTTTAGTGAATCGCAAGTTGAATATAGTACCTCTCCTCATTCATCTCTTGATGCTTTACTATGGGAGTTAAAATTACTTTGTCGCTATGTGAGGGCTGAAATATCACCAGAGTGGCTTTGGCCATTTTCTATGCCAGGAAGACTACCATCAGCAGATAAAATTCCTTTGGCTGTTTATGGTTCGTCTCCTCAGGGTATAAATAAACACATCTATCGTAAGGGCTTATCGGCTCGTTATGGCTCGAAAATGCAAACAATTTCAGGTGTACATTATAACTTTTCTTTTGAGAAGAATTATTGGCAGCATTATTATGATTTAACGGGAGGGGAGCTAAGCACTAACGAGATTTCAAAGTCTTATTTGGGGCTTACTCGAAATTTTTTGCGTTCTTTATATATTATGCCATACCTTTTTGGTGATTCCCCTGCATGTGACATCAGTTTTTTAGAAGAGAATTATTCATCTAATAGCAATAGTAATGCAATAATAAAAAAATCTTTTCAATCACTAAAAAGCTCTGGTAAAAACAATGATACTCTTTATGGAGAATATGCTACTTCTCTGCGACAAAGTGAAATAGGCTACAATCACCCGTCTCAGTGGAATTTAGAGATGAGTTATAATAGCCTTGATGAATATCTTCAAACTATGGGAGCAGCTCTTAGGACAGTAAATCCTGATTACAGTCGTTGGTCAGTTGCTGAAGGCGAGCAGTTAAGTTATACTAACCTACAAAATGAAAGTGAACATTATTCTTCAATACGTCCTAAAAGGAATTTAATCGGAGAGGAAAGCCCAAGTGCGGCCTTAAGAGATAGGGGAATTGAATATTTAGAATTACGTGCTATTGATATTCAGAGAAATAGTTGTTGTGGAATTGATCAACAGAGCCTTTGCTTTATACAATTGCTTTGCCATTATTGCCTGCTTAGTCCTTCACCACCTATTTCTCCTGATGAGAAAAAAGAAATTCAAAAAAACTATCTCAAAGTGGTATGGGAAGGTCGGCGCCCTGCTTGTAAAATTTCTATTCAAAAAAAAGAAGTTTCTCTCCGTGAAATAGGATTGTCTCTTTGTGATACGCTTCGTCCACTAGCAGAGAAATTGGACAAGAACGAAGAAGGCGGACTCTATATTAAATCTCTAAAGCATCAAGAAGAAAAATTGGAATATGTTGAAGCAAGTAATTCTGCTATATTTCTTCAAGAATTAAATAAGCACTCAAATGATTATTTAGGATATGCTAAGCTTATCTCTGAAGAGAAAAGCAATGAGTTAAAAGCAGATCCACTCACTAACGATGATCTAAAAAAAATAAAAGAGCTGATGACTCTTTAAGAAGTCGTTTTAGTGTTTAAACAAAGCTAGGGGAATAATGGATAAATACTTTTTTTGATAAATTGTCAGCTAAAAAAATAAATACTTGGAAAAATTGAGAATAGATTTTCAAATTGTCTTATTAAAAGCAAAATAGGAAAATGAAAAAACTTCAATCAAGTAAAGAAAACACAGTAATTAAGAAGCTTAGGCGACTTGCTTCTGACAACACGCCCATTGATAGTGAATTGGCACTAATGGTATTGGATGACCTTAGTTTGGATCTGACTCAGTTGCTCGAGATTGCATCGAAGCCTAGGCAATATTATTTTGCTAAAAAAATACAAATCCACATTATCAACAATCTGCGTAATGGTTATTGTCCAGAGGATTGTTCTTATTGTGCTCAGCGAAAAAACTTAGCTGAAGACAATGTGGCTAAAGAAAGCATCTTTCGCTATACCGATAAAACAGAAGATGAGGTTCTTAAAGAGGCCAAGCATGCTTGGGAATCTGGAGCATATCGCTATTGTCTTGTGAGTGCCGGGCGTGGTCCAAATAAAAAGTCATTAGATTACTATCTTAGATTAATAAAAAAGATTAAAGAGAATTATCCTAAAATGGAGTTATGCTTATCGGCGGGCTTACTCAAAAACTTAGCTGATACGAAGCGTTTAGCAGAGGCAGGACTTAATCGCTATAATCATAATCTAAATACTTCGCCAGATAATTATTCTAAAATATGTACAACGCACACCTATCAAGATCGCATTCTTACTCTAGAACTTTTACAAAGTGCTGGAATTAGTTTATGTAGTGGCTTGATTGCCGGTCTAGGAGAGAATTCTAGCGATTTAGTACATCTTGCTTTGGAATTAGCAAAACGCAAGGTAGCATCGATTCCAGTAAATTTTTTTCTTCCAGTGCAAGGAAATACAGTTGAGCAAAATGAATTTCTAAAAAAATTAGAACCAGATTTTTGTCTTCGTATATTGTGTATGCTGCGTCTCACAAATCCTCAAGCAGAAATACGTCTGGCAGCGGGTCGAGAATTATATTTAGGAGAAAGGCAAAGCGAAGCTCTAGCTGTTGCTAATTCATTATTTGTGAATGGTTATTTAAATGTGCAAGGTTCTGACTTAGCAGAAACTACAAAATTAATAGAGAATTTAGGTTATGAAATAGAAAGTTATTATACAGGAGGGTCTTCAATTAAAAAAGATATAGACAATTCAGAAGAGGCAGATACACACGATATTATTCCAGCTCTCAAGATCAAAACTAAAGAACAGCTGCGTCCATTTCATGAAGAAAATTCATTACTATCATCGCTACAAACTAAAAAATAATATTCTAAGGAATAAGTTTTTAATCATAGGTATTGGGGTAATTCTTTCCCTTAATTCTTGTTATGTACTCAATCAGGGATGGGGGCAACTTGAAATTTTAAGAAAGCGACGTCCTATTCATGAAGTGATTCACGATAGCAAAACCAGTAATTATGTAAAAGAAAGATTACTCTTTATAGAAAAAGTCCGGCGCTTTGCTGAGTTTAAGATGGGATTAAGTGTAAATAAAACTTTCACTACCTATAGCCAATTAAATCGTAATGTTCTTGCTTGGAATATAGTCGCAGTAAAAGAATTATCATTCAAAAAAAAGACATGGTATTTCCCAATTGTTGGTACCGTTCCATATTTAGGATTTTTTGATTATGAAAGCGTAAAGGCTAAGGCCCTTGAATTAAAGAAGGCAGGCTGGGATATTAA
>JABAAI010000074.1 GCA_014238825.1 Leptospirales bacterium | reverse complement strand
TGAAGAACATTTATCAGAAATAGAGAATGTCTTTTGTAATGTAACAAATGAAAACATAATTGCTGCTAAAGATATTAAACAGAGCATCTATGAAATCCCTGCAATGTACCATGAAGAAAAACTAGATAAGGTTGTTCTCAAACATTTTGGTCTTACTTATCCCAAACTTAATTTTAAGAAATGGCAAAATATTATCTTTAGAATCAAAAACCCTAAAAAGATAATTAATATTGCTGTTTGTGGCAAGTACATTGAATTACAAGATGCGTATCGTTCCATATATGAAGCATTGACGCACGGTGCCTTAGAAAACCAAAGTGAGGTAAATTGTATCCGCATAAATGCTGAAGAGTTAAACGCAAAAAATATCAAGCAAAGCTTTAAAGAGATACACGGTCTCTTGGTCCCCGGCGGTTTTGGGCATCGTGGTATAGAAGCTAAAGTACTAGCAATTGAATATGCTCGCACTAAGAATATCCCTTTCTTTGGAATTTGCATGGGAATGCAATGTGCTATTATTGAATTTGCTCGAAATGTTTTGAAATTAAAAAATGCTAACTCTACAGAATTTAATGCAAAGACAAATCACCCTGTTATTTCATTACTTGAAGAACAACGTGGTATCTTAGAAAAAGGTGGCACCATGCGCTTAGGCGCTTATCCCTGTGATATTTCTAAAGGGACATTGGCCTTTCAAGAATATGACTCACAGTATATTCACGAAAGACATCGGCATCGCTTTGAGTTCACTCTGAGATATAAAGAAGAGATGGAACAGAAAGGAATAATTTTTTCTGGGAAGAGTCCCGATGAAAAATTAGTTGAAATAATAGAACTACCAAAGCATCCTTGGTTTGTGGGAGTTCAATTTCATCCAGAATTTAAATCTAAACCAACAGCTCCCCATCCACTTTTTAAAGGCTTTGTAAAAGCCGCTAGTAAATTATAATCATCATGATTAAACGCTATTCAAACCCAGAAATTGAAAAAATTTGGAGCTTAGAAAGTAAGTATAACTATTGGCTCCAAGTAGAGCTAGCAGTCTGTCGCTCTTGGCACCGTCTAGGTCGCATTTCTAAAGAAGAAATGCAAAGCATAGAAAAGGGAGCTAAGTTTCAAGTGGATGGAATAGCCACTATTGAAGCAGAAGTTCATCATGATATGATCGCTTTTCTAACTAACTTGCGTGATAACATAGGTCCAGCAGGTCGTCATGTTCACTATGGCTTAACCAGTTCTGACGTTGTTGATACCGCTCTTGGAATGCAACTGCGAGACTCTACAAAGTTTTTACTTATTCGTCTTGATAAATTAATTGCCACTGTTGCCTCTCAAGCTTGTAAATATAAAAATGAAGTGATGATTGGTCGCACTCATGGTATCCATGGAGAACCCACAACCTTAGGTTTAAAGCTAGCCCTCTTTTATGCTGAATTACAACGAAGCCGGATTCGTCTCTTGAAAGCACAAGAAGAAGTATCTGTAGGTAAACTGAGTGGAGCGGTAGGCACCTTCTCTAACATTGATTTGGAAATTGAAATAGAAGTCTGTGCTGAACTAGGACTAGAAGCAGATCCTATTAGTACTCAGGTTGTGGGACGCGATCGCTACGCCTATTATTGCTGTGTCTTAGGCTTAGTCGCTAGTAATTTAGAACGGATGGCACAAGAAATCAGGCTCTTACAAAAGACAGAAGGACGTGAAATAGAAGAACCCTTTAGCCGTGGCCAGAAAGGCTCCAGTGCCATGCCTCACAAACGTAATCCAATTATTTGCGAACGCATTTGTGGTATTACTCGAGTCATTCAATCAAACGTACAAACTGCATATCGCAATGTTGCCCTCTGGCATGAGCGTGATATTTCTCATTCCTCAGCAGAGCGAATTATTCTTCCCGACTCAATTATCGCCCTAGAATATATTCTAGATAAAATGAATTATGTTATCCTTAACTTAAATGTATACCCTGAAAATATGAAAGGTGTTATGGGAATAACACGTGGCCTGTTATTTTCTCAGCGCTTATTACTAAATCTAATCGAGAAAGGAATGCAAAGAGAAGAAGCTTACTCCTGCGTCCAAAAGCTCAGCATGGAAGTTTGGGCTAATCAAAGCCTCTCTTTACAAAGCCTAGCAACAAAGGAGCCACTGATTAAAAAACACCTTACACACGGAGAGATAGAAAATATTTTCCAAATCGAATATTATTTACGAAACGTGACTAAAATATTTAAGCGACTAGGGCTCTAGAATAACTCAAAATCCAAATGCAACTAAGACAAGATACTAGGACTTTACCTAGAGCTTTTAATAGAAAACTTTTCTTACTATTATTTTATAGTATTTTTATATTACTAAGCTGTGCTCGCTTTGACATAAAAACACTTAAAGCTAATTTGCTTTTTTCCTTAGCTATAATTCCTGCTAATAAAGAAAACCCCAATATGCAACTGCAAGTAAAGGAAAACGAAAACTTAGCTTATAATCTGCCACTACGCCCTGTAGTTTTAAAATCAAATTTATATGTATCAGATCCAGATAAAAAAATGGTGAAAATATTTAGTGATAATACAAATAAAGCCAAATTAATTTTAGCTAAGGAACGCCCCTCACAGCTAAGCAAAGCGATCACTTACAAAAAAATAGATTTAGGAATCCCTGGCTGGTTGGCAATAGATAGAGAAAATGAATATCTTTATATTCAATCATTCGAACCCGTGCCACCAGCTAATGATAAGCAACTAGAAGCAGAACGTCGCTTATCAGGACAACATTCTCGCATCTTTCAAAGCCCTTCTCTTATCCTAAAAGTAAATAAAAGAGGAAATTTAATTTCAAAAATAGGTAGAGAAGGAATTAATGGTACTCCATTCTCGCTTATTCTACAAATTCACACTGACGCAAATAAAAAACTCTATGTCCTTCACAAAGATATTCAAAAAAAAGAATTAGAACTAATTGTCTTTAAGGATAGCAAATTACTACGCCGCTATACGATGCCTGACTTACGTTCAGAATCAGAAAATAATTCAAGAAAAAATATTTTTATTTTAGAACATATACAAGCTATAGAAGGAAAGAATTTTGTAATTGGCTCTGTTGCTATACGTAAGAAAAGTGACTTTAGTTTTATAAAACGCATCATATATTATCAAAAAAATCCAGAAGACATTCCTCAAATATTGCTAGACAACGATAATCCTTCGAACTATTTAACATGGGCTGATAGTGAAGGGAAATTCTATATGCATCAAACAGAAGAGTCTGGCTCAAAGCTTCTATTTAAGATTTTTAGCAAGCAAGGAAAGTATTTAAAAAACTGGGAATTAGAGTTACCTGAATTACGCTCTTCATGGAAAGATATCTTTATTAATTTACAAGGACAAATTCTTAGTACTAGAATAGTTCGTGATAAGTTTATGGTCTATGAATGGGAATAAAAGATATCTTCATAGCTTTGCTGAAGCTAGGCACATAGATAATTTAAACAAGGAGGCTGGCATCCCAGAGAAACAACTCATGGGTCAAGCAGCCCTCTCTAGCTTTTATGCAATCCGCAAATACATTACCAAAATACCGGGTAGAATTTCTCGTATCCTTATTTTATGTGGCCCAGGAAATAATGGTGGTGATGCTCTCGCACTAGCCCATCTTCTTCTAGAGAAAAGTCATCTTAGTCTTGATATAGATATCTCTATTTTTACCTCAGCCAAAGCTAAAAATGCTTCTGCTTCTTTCTATGCTGGGCTCTTGGAAAAACTTAATTATCCTATTAAAGACGCTAGCGAATTCCTAAGAGAAAAAATTTTAAGCACAGATTTAATTATTGAAGGCCTTCTCGGCACAGGGCAAAGCTCAAAGCCACGTGGTATCATTTTGGAAATTCTCTTACACATTCGCAGATATCGCCTATACACTAGTGAGTCTAAGCCAAGAGATAAACCTCATCTTATCAGCTTAGATTTACCTGCTGGACTTAGTGAAAAAGATCCTAGTATCTTCATATCCAAACATGATAGTATCCCACTAAATAAAAAAGAACTTTCAACTAAAAGTACATCTGATTGTAAACAAAATACTGCAGAAAAACTTTTCCTAGCGGCCCCCGATGAGATTCACTGCTATGGTATCGATAAATCAGCACTATATCTCTCTGCTTCTATTCGAGCATATACCCGGATTAGATTGCTTCATATCGGTTTTATTAATAATGAAAAGCTGCCTCTTCCTAAATATAAACTAGCTCATTTTAATAACTTTGATAAAAAACGACATCAGCTAAAAATAAATAATGATTATAACTCAGATAATATTCTATACAAGGATTTTTATAGAGACCCTAGTGCTCACAAGTACGCTGGACATGGTCTATTACTTGGAGGTTCCGGTGGAATGGAAGGAGCCGCAATAATGGCAGCTAAATCTTTTTTTGCAGCTGGTGGTGGTATCTTACATATTATAAGCCCTGAAGCTGAAAAATCCCATGCTACGCTAGTCCAAGCATTACCAACAGCCATCTTCCCAAATGAGACTGACTTGCCGCAAAGAAAACCCAATTGTATTTTGATTGGCCCTGGTCTCAACGAAGAAGATTGCCTAAGGATGCAA
>JABAAI010000073.1 GCA_014238825.1 Leptospirales bacterium | reverse complement strand
AGGAGTTACAGAACCACCGCTAGCATCATTATTTGTTGCTAGGAGTGTATTTTTATTTTCTAAGAGGGAATGCTTAATATCTACTACAATCTTCTTTGGATCAAGCAACTTCCCTGTTTGATTTGCAGGACATACAAGAGTGCAACGACCACATTCAATACAGGAAAGACCGTCCAAGAGGCTTTTCCACTGAAGTTCCGCTACATTTCCAGCTCCCCAGACAGCATCGTCAGCCTCCAAGTCCATCATAGACATTTGACCCCAAGGTCTTTTTTTGATAAGAAAATAATTGATAGGAGAAAAGATAAGATGTGAATGTTTTGAAAGAGGTACATAAATCATAAAAATATAAACAGTACCAATATGCAACCACCAGCTAAAATTACGCAATGCCAAGGCACTGCGCTCATCTGTCATTCCTATTCCCCCTAATAAAGAGCTTAGTGTAGATTGGATCCAAATAGAATGAACACTTGAATCGGCAGAAATAGAATGGAGAAAGGCTTGTGCTGCAGAGCCAAACAAAGTCGATAGCATCAGTACAGCAATCAAGATGAGAACAATAGCTGATTGGGTAGAAGGCACATCTAATCCTTTGGCATGAAATATCCAGCGTCTGGAAGCATAGTACAAAAGACCCACAAGTACGAATAATGAAAAGTGCTGAACTATGGCTTCATAAAATAATGTTCCAGAACCGACCAAGACCAAAGCAAGAGCTGCAGTCTCCAGACACAATATAGTCAAGAAAAACCATTGTACCAAAGGGCTCTTTCTCCAACTGATATGCTTTCCTATTTTAAAAGAATACATGGCAAGGACGCTTAATGCAATGCTAAACAAAAGGGCTACAAACACCAGACTCGCTTCCGTTAAACTTACTTCAAAGCCAAGCCAGATATAGTCTGTAATCAAAAAGTTATAAGGGTTAAGGCCTTCTTGCCTGAGAAGAAACCAAGTATTACCAGCAATCATTTGACTCGTTGTATGAATCAAGTAGCTTAGGAAGCCATAAAAAATAAAAGCGTGCATCAAGCCTCTTATTGGTCGTTTGAACAACTTAAACTGGAAAATGACATTAAAAAGAACCGAGCGAATGCGTTCCTCTATGGGGGCAAGGCGACCGACAGCTTGTCCTTTGAAAACTATACGGAGACGTTGATATACGGCATATACAAAACAAAGGTTTGCTATCCCAAAAAATGAAAGATGTAATAAAGTAATAAAATAATCCATAAAATTAAAAAAATATTTTATAAATAACGCTAGTGAACGGCATTTTTTCTGATATAATATTATATGTCTATAAAAAAATAATACATCTAAAGGCAAACCAGTGAATCCAAATTAAGAGAAGTATTGATTTTGAACTCATCATAAAATCATTTAGAAATCATTCTGAATTTACCTATAAAATACCATCGAGTTCAGTTATCCTCTAAATATTATTGACAAAGCAAGTTATAAATTGAACATGCTAAGTATTAAAGACTATGTTAGAGTTAGTAAACATTGCCGTTAAATCTATTTTTATAGAGAATATAGTTTTAGCATATTTCCTAGGAATGTGTTCTTTCCTAGCAATTTCCAAAAAAGTTGAAACGGCCATTGGGCTTGGACTAGCCGTGGTTTTTGTAAATGGAATTACAGCACCCGTTAACTGGCTCATCAGTTACTATCTATTGAATGATGGCGCCTTGGCTTGGCTGGGATTGGCCTCTGAAAACCTCAGCTTTCTCCGCTTTATTACATATATTGCCGTAATTGCAGCGATGGTGCAACTTGTGGAAATGATTATTGATAAGTATTCTCCAAGCCTTTACGCTTCCTTGGGTATCTTCTTACCACTAATTGCAGTCAACTGCTCTATACTGGGAACTTCTCTATTTATGGGTACTAAAGGCTATGGCTTAGTTGAATCTACGGTTTTTGGTGCATCGGCTGGATTTGGCTGGATGTTAGCAATTATAGCTTTAGCGGCCATACGCACTAAAATTCGTTATTCTAATATCCCTCTAGGCCTAAGAGGATTAGGGATGAGTTTTATTTTAACTGGTCTAATGGCGATTGGTTTTATGTGCTTTGTAGGCATAAATATCTAGTATATAACTATAGCAACTATGACAGGAATTATTTTAAGTTTCATTATTTTTAGTCTCGTCGTGATGGGGCTAGTAAGTATTATTACGATTTTAGAGCGCTATTTAATTACACAGGGAACGATAAAACTCAAAATCAACAACGATAGTAGCAAAGAAATTGAAACTAAAGCAGGAGGCACTTTGCTCTCTGCTCTAAGCCAAGCTAAAATTTATCTCCCCTCAGCTTGCGGTGGTGGAGGTACTTGCGCTATGTGTAGGTGTCAGATTTTTGAGGGAGCTGATGATATTTTACCAACGGAAGTAGGTCATTTTACTCGAAGTGAAATCCAAGATAAGTGGCGACTTTCATGTCAGGTAAAGATTAAAGATGATTTATCAATTGGGATTCCAGATGAAGTTTTTAGTATTCAGAAATTCAATTGCACTGTGCGTTCCAATAAAAATGTCGCAACATTTATCAAAGAGCTAGTCTTAGATATTGATGGTGGTGCAACTCTCGATTTTAGTGCTGGCGGTTATGTGCAAATATACGTTCCATCTTATGAATCAAGTTTCAAAAATTTTGATATAGAAGAAGAATACCGCGATGTTTGGGATAAGTTTAATATTTGGGATTACAAAGCGACGAATGACGAGGAAATTTATCGTGCCTATTCTATGGCAAACCATCCAGCTGAAGGGAATATGATTATGCTTAATATTCGTATTGCGACTCCTCCGCCAGGACGTGATGATATTCCACCCGGGATTTGTTCTTCCTATGTCTTTAACCTAAAAGCAGGTGATAAGGTAAGTATCAGTGGTCCTTATGGCGATTTCTATCAAAAAGAGACAGAAAGAGAGATGGTATATATAGGTGGTGGTGCTGGTATGGCTCCACTTCGTAGCCACATATTTGATTTATTTCATACTAAGCAAACAAAGCGCAAGGTTTCCTACTGGTATGGAGCACGTTCTTTAAGAGAAGTATTTTATGAAGATGAGTTTAAAGATATTGAAAAGAAACACCATGATTTTTTATTTAAGCTTGCCTTATCAGAGCCCATAGCAGAAGATAAGTGGAGTGGTTCTATAGGCTTTATCCATCAAGTAGTCTATGATGAATATCTAAGCAAACATCCTGATCCAACGGAAATTGAGTATTACCTTTGTGGTCCGCCAATGATGTTAGATGCTGTTCAAAAGATGCTCTATGATTTAGGCGTAGAAAAAGAAATGATTGCCTTTGACGACTTTGGAGAGTAGTAGTCCTCTACTGGTGGGCTTTATCAATCAACTTATGCTTGAACTGGAATTTACTTGGGAGTTAGCCACAGCTAGTGGTGTTTATTTTTTAATCCTAATTGTACTTGCAATTTTGGCATACCGCCCTCACGCGAATGATAAAGAATACTTTCTAGCTCAAGGTAAAATACCTACTTTTTTTTCTTGGGTTTCTATTGTAGCGACAGAAAGCTCAGTTGCTACAATCTTAATTTTTCCTCAAATAGGATACCAAGGAAACTTAGCACTAATTTTTTTGCCGTTAGGATATATCCTTGGTAGGTTTCTTGTTGCTCATTTCTATCTTCCTTTTCTTTACAAAAATCAAAAGCTTGCTATTTATGAATTGCTGAGCAAAGAAAAGTCTGTGCAAGTTTTAATTAGTTGTACTTATCTGCTTGCAAAATTTATTTCTGGTGGGGTGCGCTTCTTTTTAGGAACATTGGCACTAACGACTCTCTTTGGTGGTGAAATTTGGTTTTGGGGAAGTTTGATGGCAGGTCTTTGTGGCCTCTATAGCCTTTTGGGTGGGTTACGTGCTGTCGTTTGGACAGATCAAATCCAAGGCGCTTTTATTTTTTTAGGAGGCTTAGCCCTTATCTTTTTTATAGGAAATCAGTTTATACTATCAACTGGAATAACTTCAAATGAAATGTTTAGCTCTATTTTTACGACTAGCACTAAATTTATAAATTTAAATTGGGCACTTGAAAATGCCTATTTTAGCCCTCTCCTATTTATAGCGGGTGTTATTCTTTCTATTGGTAGTCACGGAACTGATCAAGATTTACTACAACGCATTCTGGCTACTGCTAATTTAAAAAGTGCGAAGCGAGCTCTTATTTTATCTGGATTAGGAGCATGCACTGTGATTACTATTTATCTGTTTATAGGATACTTTATCAGCCTTACAGGATTTCAGGATATTAATGCAGGTCAGACGCTTATTTCTTATATTAAAAATTTATCACAACCATGGCTCACTAGTTGCTTTGCTCTTTTACTTTTTGCAGCAGCAATGAGTACTATTGATTCTGCTTTACATGCTAATGCCGCAGTTTTTAAATCTATACTACAGTACAAAATCAACTTATCAAGTCGTAGCTATTCTTTTTTAGCCCTAATTGCTCTTTGCTCTTTTGCTATAGGAGCCTTTTATATTCATCACTACTTTCGCGATTTTCTGGCTTTAGCTATGGGCTCTATGAACTATGTTAATGGAGGACTAATAGCAATATTTACTCTAGCAATTCCAATGAAGCATAGCATAAATTTAAAAACAGTTTTAGTCGCTT